>SCVT01000481.1 GCA_004296815.1 Reyranella sp.
GGCGGCGCGCCGCGACGAGGATTTCCTGCGTCATGCCGTCAAGGAACTGGAAGCGCTGGCGCCCAAGGCCGACGACGAGGAAACCCTGGCGTCCGAGCGGCAATTGCTGCGCGCCGGCAGCGCCCTCGGCGAGGCCGTGGCACAGGCGCTGGCCGAACTGGAGCAGGGCCGGGGCACGCTTGCCGGCCTGAGCGCCGCGCATCGGCTGATCGAGCGCAATGTCGAGAAGGCTGCCGGCCATCTCGACGCGCCGCTGGCCGCGCTCGACCGCGCGCTCAGCGAGGCGACCGAGGCGCAGGCCCAGCTCGAAGCCGCGCGCGATTCCCTGGAATTCGACCCTGCGCGGCTGGAGAAGATCGAGGAGCGTCTGTTCGGGCTACGTGCCGTGGCACGAAAGCACAATGTCGGAGTGCCCGACCTGGCCGCGCTTGCCGACAAGATGACGTCGCAACTTGCCGCCCTCGACTCCGGCGAAGCCAGCCTGAAGAAGCTCGCAGCCGCGGCCAAGGCCGCCCGCGCCGCCTATGTCGCCGCAGCCGAGGTGCAGGCGGCGGCGCGTCGCAAGGGGGCGGCCCGGCTCGACAAGGCGGTGGCCGGTGAACTCGGTCCACTCAAGCTCGAGAAGGCCAGGTTCGTGACCGAGTTGGCGTCGCTGCCCGAGGCCGAATGGTCCGCGGCGGGAACCGACCGCGTGCAGTTCGTCGTCGCTACCAATCCCGGCACGCCGCCGGCGCCGATCGCGCGGATCGCTTCGGGCGGCGAGCTGTCGCGCTTCCTGCTGGCGCTGAAGGTCTGCCTTGCCAAGGTGGGCGATGCCGCCACCATCGTCTTCGACGAGGTTGATTCCGGCATCGGCGGCGCCACCGCGGCGGCCGTGGGTGAGCGCCTGAAGCGGCTGGCGAAGGACGTCCAGGTTCTGGTCGTCACGCATTCGCCCCAGGTCGCCGCCATCGCCGACCGGCATTGGCTGATCCGCAAGACGACGACCCGGAATTCCGCCAGCACCGACGTGCTGGCGCTCGACGCCAAGGGGCGCCGCGAGGAGATCGCGCGCATGCTGTCGGGCGCCGAGGTGACGGCGGAGGCGCGCGCCGCCGCCGATCGCCTGCTGGCGACCGCGGGCTAGGAGGGACGATGTCGCGTGCCGCCAAGGTCGTGGCGTCGCTCAAGGTCGAGGAGATGACCGAGCGCCAGGCGCGGGCCGAGCACAAGCGGCTGGCCGAAGAGATCGCGCACCACGACGAACTCTATCATGAGAAGGACGATCCGGAGATCTCGGACGCCGAGTACGACAAGTTGCGCCAGCGCCTCAAGGCGATCGAGGCCCGCTTTCCCCAGCTCGTCGACATGTTCAGCCCGACGCAGAAGGTGGCACCGACGCCGACCACTGCCTTCGCCAAGGTCAGGCACGTCAAGCCGATGCTGTCCCTCGACAACGCCTTCACCGACGAGGAGCTGCAGGGCTTCCTCGATCGGGTGCGGCGGGGGTTGGAGCGCGAGACCGACCTTAAGCCCGACGCCGAGATTGCGCTGAGCTGCGAGGCGAAAATCGACGGCCTGTCGATCAGCCTGCGCTATGAGGACGG
>SCVT01000482.1 GCA_004296815.1 Reyranella sp.
GACATCTTCAGCACGACCGAGCGCCTGCTCTTGATGTCGCCGAGCTGCAGCTCGCCCGAATCGTAGCCACCGACCACGAACTCGGCCGTGGGGTGCGCGGCGACCACGGTCATCAGGCCCGCGCCCTCGTCGCCGAACTGCAGCGGCGGCTTGCCTTCCGGTCCCTTGCCGGCGAACGGCCACGCCGTGAACACCGGCTGCGAGGAGGTGTAGAGGAAGCGCGCGTCGGCGGTCCACGACAGCGACTTCACCTTGGCGGGATAGCCCTGCATGCGCATGTCGGTGGCCTGCGCCACGCGCCAGACATGGATGTCGTTCTCCTGCGTGCCGGTGGCGATGAACTTGCCGTCGGTGCTCCACTTCAGCGCGACATGGCTGCCACGCCAGGCGAAGAGGCGCGGCGGCAAGGTGACCTGGCCGAGGCTCGCGACGGTGACGCCGCCATAGTGCGCGGCGGCGATGCGGCTGCCGTCCTTGCTGAAGTCGAGGCCGGCCACCGTGCTGGGATAGGGCCCGAGCTCGCGCGTCTCGCCACCCTTGAAGACCCAGGCCTGCTTGCCCGCCGAGGCGGCGATGGCGCCCACGCCACGATGGACCGCGAGGTGCTCGAACCAGCGGCCCTTCTGATTGAGAAGCTCGGTCGCGCTGCCGTCGGCGGCGAGCCGCAACACGCGGCCGTCGTCGCCGCCGCTCACGAAGCCGTCGCCTGCGGGATCGGCCGCGATCGACAGCACGGCGCCGCCATGCACGGCGGCCTGCGGCTCGGGCGCCGCTGCGCGGATGTCGGCCGGCAGGAGGCGCACGCTGCCGTCGCCCAGCGCGAAGGCCACGAGCGAGCCGTCCTTGTTGAAGGCGCAGGCGGCGGCCGGCGCGTCGGCCGACAGCGAACGGGCCGGCGGCAGGGTCTGCTGCCAGGCCGGGTTGGCGAGATCGAGCTTCAAGATGATGTCCGCCAGTCTACTTCAGGCAGTCGTTGAAGCCGCGCTGGAGGTTCTCGCCGTCGAGATTGCGGCCGATGAACACGAGCTTGCTGGCGCGCTTCTCGCCGTCCTTCCACGGCGTACCCCAGTCGCTGTCCATCATCATGTGGACGCCCTGGTAGACGTAGCGGCGCGGCGCGCCGTCGATGGCGAGGATGCCCTTGGAGCGGAAGATGTCGGGGCCCTTGATCTGCAGCAGTGCGCCCATCCACTTCTGGAACTTGTCGGGATCGACCGCGCGGTCGGCGCCGATCGACAGGCTGGTCACCTCGTCGCCGTGATCGTGGCTGTGGCCGCTGTGCAGGAAGTCCGGCTCGAACTCGAGGATGCGCGCGAGATCGAAGGCGCCCTTGTCGAGGATGGCGTCGAGCTCGATCTGGCTCTTCTGCGTCCTGAAGATGCGGGCATAGCGGTTGATGCCCTTGATCTTGGCCTCGACCTTCTCGAGCTCTTCCGGCGAGACGAGGTCGGTCTTGTTGAGCAGGATCACGTCGGCGAACGCCACCTGCTGCTCGGCCTCGCTGCCCTGTTCGAGCTGGCCGAAGAAGTGCTTGGCGTCGATCACCGTCACGATGGCGTCGAGCTTTGTGCGTGCCTTGACGTCGTCGTCGGTGAAGAAGGTCTGCGCGACCGGACCGGGATCGGCGAGGCCCGTGGTCTCGACCAGGATGCCGTCGAACTTGTCCTTGCGCTTCATCAGGCCTTCGATGATGCGGATCAGGTCGCCGCGCACGGTGCAGCAGATGCAGCCGTTGTTCATCTCGAAGACTTCC
>SCVT01000483.1 GCA_004296815.1 Reyranella sp.
CCTTCTTCAGCGCCTCGCTCACGTTGGCCGCGCTGTTCGCGGCGACCCACGGCTCGATCACGGCGCAGAGCCGGTCGCGGGCGTTCCAGCGGCCGGCATCGGTCTTGAGGTCCTGGCCGGTCTCGGCCTCGATCCTGCGGAACGCATCGGCGAAGCCCCCGGCATTCGCCAGGGCATCGACGTGGCGATCGGAGAAGATGCAGATCATCACGAAGCGGCCGTCCTTCGTCCGGAAGTCGCGGCCGAAGGTGCCGAAGATCTCGTTGCCGAAGCGCGGCCGGTCGACCTCGTTGACGACGGCCTCGCCGATATAGCCCAGCGCCGAGGTGACGGAGAGCGCCATGTCCTGCAGCGGCAGCACGATCTTCTGCCCCTGCCCCGTCATGCGACGATGTCGTTCGGCCGCCAGGATCGCCATGGCGCCGGCGTAAGCTGTGGCGAGGTCCCACGGCGGCGCGACGGCGTTCACCGGGCCTTCATGTCTCACCGGCCCGGTCGCCATCGGGAAGCCCGTGATGGCGTTGACCGTGTAATCGACATTCGCCGTGCCGTGCCGGTCGCCCACGATGTTGAGCGCGATCAGGTCGGCGCGTTTCTTCGCCAGCTCCTCGTAGGCGAGCCAGCCACGCGCCGGCATGTTGGTGGTGAAGATGCCCGCGCCCTCGCCGGGCGACGTGATGAGCGCGGCGAGCAGCTCGCGGCCCTTCGGGTTGCGCAGGTCCACGGCGATCGAGCGCTTGCCCTTGTTGAGGCCCGCCCAATAGATCGACTTGCCGTCCTTCGTGACCGGCCAGCGGTCGCTGTCGAGGCCGCCCGCGATATCGTCGAAGCGGATCACGTCGGCGCCCATCTGGGCGAGCGTCATGCCGCCCAGCGGCGCGGCAATGAAGGCCGAGCCCTCGACGATGCGAAGGCCGGCAAGAATCCCGGTCATGTTCGTTTCCCGTGTCTTGTCTTGTTGCTTGATCGACTACCTGCGGCCGAGCGTGTGCTCGCGCTTCTCCAGCCACCATCCGTATTCCGGCGTCCACATCTCGAAGTCGCGGTCGCAGCCCAGCGCCTGCGCCGCATGCAGTGCCCAGAAGGGCTCGTAGAGCGCCTGCCGGCCGATCGCGATCAGGTCGGCGTCGCCCGCCTGCAGGACCGCTTCGGCCTGCGGACCGTCGAGGATCAGGCCGACGGCCATCGTTGCGATGCCCGCCTGCTTCCTGACCTCCGACGCGAAGGGCACCTGGAACCCGAGGCCACGCTTCACGCCTGCCGCGGTCGCCGCGCCCGCGATGCCGCCCGACGAGCAGTCGATCACGTCGACGCCGATCGCCTTCAGCTCCTTCGCGAAGGCCACCGTGTCGTCGACATCCCAGCCGCCACCACCATCGACCGCCGAGATTCGCACGAACAGCGGCTTGCTCTCGGGCCACGCCTGGCGCACGGCGCGCGCCACGTCGAGCGGGAAGCGCATGCGACCGGCGCGGTCGCCGCCGTACTTGTCGTTGCGCGTGTTGCTGATCGGCGAAAGGAACTGTGCCAGCAGGTATCCGTGCGCGCCGTGGACCTCGAGCACGTCGTAGCCCGCCGCATCGGCACGCTTGGCCGCCGCTGCGAACTTCGCGACCAGCTCCTCGATCTCGGCCGCCGACAAAGCGCGAGGCTGCAGCCAGCCCTCGGCCGCGGGGAGATCGGTCGGTCCGACCACTTCCCACTTCTTCCAGCCCGCACCGGCGGGACCGAACTCGCCGCGCTTGTCGAAGGTGCGCGGCGTCGAGCCCTTGCGGCCGGAATGCGTGATCTGCGTGGCGGCCAGCGCGCCCTCGCCCTTGATGAAGGTAGTCAGCCGCTTGTGGCTCTCGATCTGGCCGTCATCCCAAAGGCCGAGATCGCCCTGCGTGACGCGGCCCCTTGGCTCCACGGCGCAGTTCTCGGTGAAGACGATGCCGAACTTGCCCAGTGCGAACTTGCCGAGATGGACGAGGTGAAAGTCGTTCACCAGCCCGTCCGTCGCGCGGAACTGGACCATGGGAGAAACGACGGAGCGGTTGGGGGCCGTGACGCCGCGCAGCTTGAGCGGCGAGAAGAGGAGCGGTTTCTGCAAGGGTCGGTCACTCCGACGGGATGGCTTAAGGAGGCGCCGACCATAGACCGCCCGGCCGGGCCGGGCCTATCCTTCCCGCATGTTTGACCTCGTCATCCGAAACGGAACCGTGATCGACGGCTCGGGCGCTCCGCGCCGCGTCGCCGATGTTGCAGTGCAAGATGGCAAGATCGCCGCCGTCGGGCCGAAGCTCGGCGCCGGCCGTCGCGAGATCGACGCCGCAGGCCTCGTCGTAGCGCCGGGCTTCGTCGACATCCACACGCACTACGACGGACAGGCGACCTGGGATCCGTTCGTCACGCCCTCCTCCTGGCACGGCGTGACGACGACGGTTTTCGGCAATTGCGGCGTCGGCTTCGCGCCGGTGCGTCCGGGCGCCTCGGGCTACCTCATCAACCTGATGGAAGGAGTCGAGGATATTCCCGGCACCGTGCTCAGCGAGGGCGTGAAGTTCAACTGGGAGTCCTTCCCGGACTATCTCGATGCGCTGGCCTCGATGGACCGCGCGGTCGACGTGGCCGCACAGCTCCCGCACGGCGCGCTGCGCTTCTACGTGATGGGCGACCGCGGTGCCGATCATGCCGAGGTCCCGACCGAGCGCGAGATCGAGGAGATGGCGCGGATCACCGAGGAGGCGCTGCACGCGGGCGCCATGGGCTTCACCACCTCGCGTACCACCAAGCACAAGGCGCGCGACGGGCGCTTCACGCCCTCGCTCTCGGCCCGCGAGGCCGAGCTGCTGGGCATCGCCCAGGGCATGAAGCGCGCCGGGCGTGGCGTGCTGCAGGTGAATTCGGATTTCGGACCGGGCGAGTTCGAGGCGCTGGAAGCGGCGTCGGCGCTGGCCGGCCGTCCGCTCTCCTGCCTGCTGGTACAGGTCGATGCGCAGCCCAAGTTGTGGCGCGAGACGCTGGACCAGATCCACGGCGTGCGCCGCGCTGGCCGCATGGCCAACGCGCAGGTCGGTTCGCGCCCGATCGGCGTCATCATGGGCCTTGAGACGACGGCCCATCCCTTTGCCGCCCACCCGGTATGGCTCGAGATGCGCAAGCTCTCGCCCAAGGAACGCTATCAGCGACTGGCGGCCGACGGAGAGCTGCGCCGGCGCCTGGTCGAGGAGCCGACGGGCGGCGGGCCGCGCGCCTTCATGGCGGAGTCGTTCCACAAAATGTTCCCGATCGCCGAGCGGCCGGACTACGAACCCGATGCGAAGAACTCGATCCTGGCGATTGCCGAGCGCACCGGTCGCACACCGCAGGCCGTGGCGCTCGACGAGATGATGGCGCGCGACGGCAAGGGGCTGCTGATGCTGCCCTTCGAGAACTACGCCTACGGCAGCCTCGACGTGGTGCACGAGATGATCACCGATCCCGCCACCGTGCTGGGCGTGGCCGACGGCGGCGCCCATGTCGGCGTGATCTGCGATGCCTCCTCGCCGACTTCGCTGCTGACCCTGTGGGGCCGCGACCGCACGCGCGGGCCGAAGCTCGGGCTGGAGTTCCTGATCGCGAAGCAGACGCGCGGCACGGCCGAGGCCTACGGCCTGCTCGACCGCGGCCTGATCGCGCCCGGCCACAAGGCCGACATCAACGTGATCGACTTCGACGCGCTGACGCTCAAGCGTCCCGAGGTCGTCTACGACCTGCCGACCGGCGGCCGTCGCCTGATCCAGCGCGCCTCGGGCTACCGCCACACGTTCAATGCGGGCGTCGAGACGATGCAGAACGACGAACTGACCGGCGAGCGTCCGGGCCGCCTCGTGCGAGGCGCCCAGAACCCCGGCTAGACCGTCATGTGACGGCGCACGGCTTCCGCATCGAACGTCTCGCGGGTGCCGGACATCACCACCTCGCCGCGGTCCATGACCGCGAAATCGTCGGCGAGCTCGTGGGCAAAGTCGAGATACTGCTCGACCAGCAGGATTGCCATGTCGCCGCGCTGGCGCAGGAAGGTGATGGCGCGGCCGATATCCTTGATGACCGACGGCTGGATGCCCTCGGTCGGCTCGTCGAGGACGAGCAGCTTGGGCCGCATGGTGAGCGCCCGGCCGATGGCGAGCTGCTGCTGCTGGCCGCCCGAGAGATCGCCGCCGCGGCGCTTCAGCATCGACTGCAGCACCGGGAAGAGCTCGAACACCTCGTCGGGGATCTTGCGCTGGTCGCGGTTGACCGGCGCGAAGCCGGTCTCGAGGTTCTCCTTCACCGTCAGCAGCGGGAAGATCTCGCGGCCCTGTGGCACCAGGGCGATGCCCCGGCGCGCCCGCTCGTAGGGCGGCAGCTTCGAGACCTCCTGGCTGTCGAGCGCGATCGAACCCGAAGCGATCGGCTGCAGGCCGCAGATGGCGCGCAGCAAGCTGGTCTTGCCGACGCCGTTGCGGCCGAGCAGGCAGGTCACCCGGCCGATCGACGCCGACAGCGAGACGCCACGAAGCGCCTGGGCGGCACCGTAGTAGAGGTTGACGTCCTTGACCGCGAGCATCGCCTATCGTCCCAAATAGACTTCGACGACGCGCGGATCGGCGCTCACCTGGTCGAGCGTGCCCTCGGCCAGCATCGAGCCCTCGTGCAGCACCGTGACCTTGACGCCGAGCGCCCGCACGAAGCTCATATCGTGCTCGACCACCACGACCGAGTGGGTCTTGTTGATCTCGCGCAGCACCTGCGCTGTCGTCTCGGTCTCGACGTCGGTCATGCCGGCCACCGGCTCGTCGACCAGCAGCAGCTTGGGATCCTGGGCGAGCAGCATGCCGATCTCCAGCCACTGCTTCTGGCCGTGGCTGAGGCGCGCCGCCGGCATGTGCTGCTGCTCGGTCATGCGGATGATGGTCAGGATCTCGTCGAGCCGGGCGTTCTCCGCCCTGGTCGGCGCCGCCAGCAGGAGCTTGTACCAGCTCCGGAGACCGGCCAGCGCCAGCAGGAGGTTGTCGCGCACCGTGTGGCTCTCGAACACCGTGGGCTTCTGGAACTTGCGGCCGATGCCCAGCGTGGCGATGTGGGCCTCGTCGAGCTTGGTGAGGTCGGACTTGCCGTCGAACACCACCTCGCCCGAGTCCGGCCGGGTCTTGCCGGTGACGACGTCCATCATCGTGGTCTTGCCAGCACCGTTGGGGCCGATGATGGCGCGCATCTCGCCCGGCTCAACCAGCAGCGACAGGTTGTTCAATGCCTTGAAGCCGTCGAAGGAGACGGTGACGCCCGAGAGGTAGAGCAGTGCCGAGGTGCTTCTCTGCTCGGTCATGCCGGCGCCCTCGCCCGACGCTCGCGGCTGCGCGTCTTGATCTGGCCCCACAGGCCGACCACGCCCTTGGGCAGCAGCAGGGTGACGACGATGAACAGGGCACCGAGAGCGAACAGCCAGACTTCCGGCAGCGCGCCGGTCAGCCAGGTCTTGCCGAAGTTCACGATGAACGCGCCGATCACCGGCCCGATCAGCGTGCCACGGCCGCCGACAGCGACCCACAGCACCGCCTCGATCGAGTTGGCGGGCGAGAATTCGCTGGGGTTGATGATGCCAACCTGCGGCACGTAGATGGCGCCCGCGATGCCGGCCATGGCGGCCGACAGGACGAACACGAAGAGCTTGTAGCCTTCGACCCGGTAGCCGAGGAAACGCATGCGGCTCTCGGCGTCGCGCACGGCCGTGAGCGCCTTGCCGAAACGCGAGCTGACCACGGCGGCGGAGGCGACAAGCCCCAGCGCGAGCGCCAGCGCCGAGACGAAACACAGAATCCCGCGTGTGGCGTCGGACTGCACCGGGAAGCCCAGTATGTCCTTGAAGTCGGTCAGGCCGTTGTTGCCGCCCAACCCCATGTCGTTGCGGAAGAAGGCGAGCATCAGCGCGAAGGTCATCGCCTGGGTGATGATCGAGAGATAGACGCCGGTGACGCGGCTGCGGAAGGCGAACCAGCCCAGCGCGAAGGCGAGCACGCTCGGCACCAGCACGATCATGATGGCGGCGAACCAGAACTGGTCGAAGCCGTGCCAGAACCAGGGGAGCTGCTTGTAGTTCAGGAACACCATGAAGTCGGGCAGCAGCGGGTTGCCGTAGACGCCGCGGCTGCCGATCTGGCGCATCAGGTACATGCCCATGCAGTAGCCGCCCAGTGCGAAGAACGCGCCGTGGCCCAGCGAAAGGATGCCGCAATAGCCCCACACCAGGTCGAGCGCGAGGGCCAGGAGCGCGTAGCAGAGATACTTGCCGATGAGCTGCATCACCCAGGCCGGCACGTGGAACGGATTGCCCGGCGGCACGAGCTGGTTGAGCAGCGGCAGCGCGATCCCGACCGCCAGCACCAGCAGGATGAAGAGACGCAGGTTGCGGTCCATGCCCTGCACGAGGAAGCGCGTGATCATTTCCCCGTCCTCACTCGACCGACCGGCCCTTGAGCGCGAACAGTCCGCGCGGCCGTCGCTGGATGAACAGGATGATGAACACCAGCACCAGGATCTTGCCCAGCACCGCGCCCGCATACGGTTCGAGGAACTTGTTCACGACGCCCAAGGTCAGCGCGCCAACCAGGGTGCCGAACAGGTTGCCGACGCCGCCGAACACCACGACCATGAAGGAGTCGATGATGTAGCCTTGGCCGAGGTTGGGGCTGACATTGTCAATCTGGGAGAGCGCGACACCCGCCAGGCCTGCGATGCCCGAGCCGAGGCCGAAGGTCAGCGCATCGACACGCGGCGTGCGGATGCCCATGGCCGAGGCCATCGGGCGGTTCTGCGTCACGGCGCGCATGTAGAGGCCCATCGGCGTCTTGCGCAGCAGCATGATCAGCGCGACGAACACGACCAGCGAGAAGATCACGATCCAGAGGCGGCCGTAGGTGATGTTGAGCTGGCCCACCTGGAAGGTGCCCGACATCCAGGACGGGGCCCCGACCTCGCGGTTGGACGAGCCGAAGATCGAGCGCACGGCCTGCTGCAGCACCAGCGACAGGCCCCAGGTGGCGAGCAGCGTGTCGAGCGGCCGTCCGTAGAGGAAGCGGATGATGCCGCGCTCGATCAGGATGCCGATGCCGCCGGCGACCACGAAGGCGAGCGGGAGCGCGATCAGCAGCGAGACATCGAAGAGATGCGGGGCGGAGGTGCGGATGATCTCCTGCACCACGAAGGTCGTGTACGCACCCAGCATCACCATCTCGCCGTGCGCCATGTTGATGACGCCCATGGTGCCGAAGGTGATGGCGAGCCCGATCGCGGCCAGCAGCAGGACCGAGCCCAGCGAGATGCCGTACCAGACGTTCTGTGCGGCGCCCCAGGCGGCCAGAGTCTGGCGGACCGATTCGGCACCCGCCTCGGAAGCGGCCTTCACAGCGGGATCGGTGGCCCTGTTGACCGCGCCCTGCAACACGCCCAGCGCCTCGCGGTCGCCGCGGTCGCGCAGGACCGCGATCGCATCGATCTTCTGCTGGCTGGTGGCGTCGGAGGCCAGGACGACGGCGGCGCGTGCCTCCTGGAAGGCCTGCTTGACGCGCGTATCCTTCTCGGCGGCGATCGCCGCGTCGAGCGGACCGAGCGCCGCCGGATCGGGGCGCTTGAGGAGGGATTCTGCCGCACCGCGGCGCACGCGGATGTCGGGACTCATCAGGGTGAGCGAGCCGACCGCGCCTTCGATGACGCCGCGCAGGCGGTTGTTGACCCTGACACGCTCCAGCGCGCTCTCGGGGGCGGTGCCGGCGTCCTTGCCGCTCACCGCCTCGACGAGCGCGATATTGGCGCCGCTGCCCTTGCCGATGACGATGACCTTGTCCGCGGAGCGCACATAGAGCTGGCCTGCGCCCAGCGCCTCCAGCACTGGCGCTGCGCGCGCATCGCCCGACGCGGCCAACGCGGTGACCGCCGCCTCGCGATCGCTGAGGCCGCCGGCCGTCAGGTTGGTGACCAGCGCCTGGATATCGGCGGAAAGCGCCGTCGCGGCGATCGACACCGAGGCCAGCGCCGACAACAGCACCGCGAGCAGACGCAAAAATGACATGGATCGAGAATTAGCCCGGAGATGAGAACGGGGCGACTCGAAAGTCGCCCCGTCCCTGTGGGTTGAGCTGGCCAGACCTACTTGGTCGAGCCGATGCACTTGTTGGCGACGGTGTCGAAGTTTCCGCAGTTCACGGGCTTCGTCCAATCAGCCTTCAGGTTCTTGGAGTCGTCGAGGATCGGCGACCACGCGGCGCCCGGGACGAGACCCGGGGTCTTCCACACCACGTCGAACTGGCCGTTGGCCTCGATCTCGCCGATCAGGACCGGCTTGGTGATGTGGTGGTTCGGCAGCATCTCGGAGATGCCACCGGTCAGGTTCGGGACCTTGATGCCGATGATGGCGTCGATGACCTTGTCCGGATCCGTCGTGCCGGCCTTCTTTACCGCCTCGACCCACATGTTGAAGCCGACGACGTGCGCTTCCATCGGATCGTTGGTCACGGCCTTGTCGCTCTTCTTCCAGGCCTTCCAATCCTTGATGAAGGCCTCGTTGGTCGGGTTCTTCACGGACTGGAAGTAGTTCCAGGCGGCGAGATGGCCGACCAGCGGCTTGGTGTCGATGCCGGCGAGCTCTTCCTCACCGACCGAGAACGCGACGACCGGGATGTCCTTGGCCTTGATGCCCTGGTTGCCGAGCTCCTTGTAGAACGGAACGTTGGCGTCGCCGTTGATGGTCGAGACCACGGCGGTCTTCTTGCCAGCCGTGCCGAACTTCTTGATGTCGGCGACGATCGACTGCCAGTCGGAGTGACCGAACGGCGTGTAGTTGATCATGATGTCTTCCTTCGCGACGCCCTTCTGCAGCAGGTACGCCTCGAGGATCTTGTTGGTCGTGCGCGGATAGACGTAGTCGGTGCCTGCCAGGACCCAACGCTTCACGTCGCCGCCGTCCTTGCTCATCAGGTAGTCGACGGCCGGGATCGCCTGCTGGTTCGGCGCGGCGCCGGTGTAGAACACGTTACGCTGGCTCTCCTGGCCCTCGTACTGGACCGGGTAGAAGAGGATGCCGTTCAGCTCCTCGAACACCGGCAGCACCGACTTGCGGCTGACCGAGGTCCAGCAGCCGAACACCGCGGCGACCTTGTCCTTCTGCAGCAATTCGCGCGCCTTTTCGGCAAACAGCGGCCAGTTCGATGCCGGATCGACGACGACGGCCTCGAGCTTGCGGCCGAGCACGCCGCCCTTCTTGTTCTGCTCTTCGATCAGCATCAGCATGACGTCCTTGAGGGTCGTCTCGCTGATCGCCATCGTGCCCGACAGCGAATGCAGAATACCGACCTTGATCGGTGCCCCC
>SCVT01000484.1 GCA_004296815.1 Reyranella sp.
ATGCGCAGCGCCATCGATATCCGCAACATCGACGTCGCCGCGGCCTCGAAGGCCGGCGTCCTCGTCACGCATGCAGAGGCGGGCTTCGTGAAGTCGGTGGTCGAATTGACGCTCGGCTTCCTGGTCGACCTCTCCCGCGGCGTCACGCGCGCGGCCACGGCCTACCATCAGGGGGAGAGACCCGAGATCAAGGTCGGTCGCCAGCTCGCCGGCAGCACCGTGGGCATCATCGGCTACGGCCGCATCTCGCGCGATCTCGCGCCGCTGCTCGCGACCCTCGGCATGACGGTGCTGGTGTCCGATCCCTATGCGCAGATCGACGACCGCCGCCTGGTGAAGCTCCCGATGGATGAGCTGCTGGCGAAATCCGACTACGTGATCTGCCTCGCCATCGCCAACGAGGAGACTGAGAACCTGCTGAACGCTGCGGCCTTCGCGCGCATGAAGCCCGACGCCTTCTTCATCAACATGTCGCGCGGCAACCTGGTCGACGAGGCGGCCCTCGCGGCGGCGCTGGCCGAGGGCCGCATCGCCGGCGCGGCGATGGATGTCGGCCGCGCGCCCGACCAGATGCCGACACCGGAACTTGCGCGATTGCCCAATGTCATCGCCACGCCGCATATCGGCGGCCTGACGCCGCCCGCCAGCGAGAGCCAGGCCTTCGACACGGTCCGCCAGGTCGAGGCGCTGGTGAAAGGGGAGGTGCCGCCGGGTGCGGCCAACCTCGCCGACTGGACACGGCGCGGCTGAGAGCCCATCTCTGGGGCATGCGCACGCCGAAGGATCTGATGGCCGTCCACGTCCCGAGGGAAGATCTCGGCGACTACAACCTCAGCGAGGCCGGCTGGTACGCAATGGACGATGGCGGCCACGTGATCCTCGGGCCGTTCGAGAGCCTGCCACTGTGCGACCGCGCCATCCGCGATCGCCTGGAGCAGCAGAAGGAAATCTGAGGCTCGGCCTCAGTTGCCCGGTTTCAGTTACCAGGGCCGCGCTCCATCGAGTAGGGCTGCCAGCGCAGCAGCTTCGACTTCTCGAGCACCATCGGATTGACGCAGGCGCGCGGCCAGCGGCCGCTCAGCACCAGCGACAGCTCGGCGCCGACGCGGCGCTTGCGCGCCTGGTCGAAGCGGCTCGAAGCCGAGGCGACGTGCGCGGTGAGGATCACGTTGTCCATGCCGAGCAGCGGATTGTTGTGGCCGACCGGCTCGGTCTCCAGCACGTCGAGGCCGGCGCCGGCGATCCAGCCCTCCTGCAGCGCCTTGATCATGGCGGGCTCGTCGACCGTGGAGCCGCGGCCGGTGTTCACGAACAGCGCGGTCTTCTTCATCTGGCGGAAGTGCTGTTCCTGCATCAGGTGATGCGCATCCTTGGTGCCGGGGGCGTGCATGGAGACGATGTCGGAGCGCTGCAGCAGCTCGTCGTAGCCGACCGGCTGCACGCCGTGCTCGCTCATCACGAGCTCCTCGATATAGGGATCGTAGGCCAGCATCTGGAAGCCGAACGGTGCGGCGCGTTTGGCGACGGCGCGCGCGACGTGGCCGAAGGAGATGAAGCCCAGCGTCATGCCCATGAGGCGCGGGAACTGGTAGAGCATCGGCCGCGCCTTGGCCCACTCGCCCTTGCGCACCATCTGGTCCTGCACCACGAGGCGGCGCCACGAGGCCAGGATCAGGGTCATGGCATGGTCGGCCACCTCCTCGATGAAGGTGTCGGGCACGTTGGTCACCGGGATGCCGAGCCTGGTGGCGACATCGACATCGACCGAGTCGACGCCGACGCTGCCCAGTGAAACCACCTTGAGCTTCTTGCCGGCCTCGATGACCTTGGCCGTGATGCGCGGCCGGCCCTTGCCGTAGATCGCGTCGGCATCGACGACCGCCTTGGCGAGCTCGTTTTCGTCGCCCGATACCTCGACGATCTCGGCATCGATGGCGCGCAAGGTCTCCATTTCCAGCGAATGGTCGGTCTTGCCCGGGCCGGTCGTCACGATCTTGAAACGCGCCACGTGTTGTCTCCTCCGTCGATTTGACGGCACTCTAGCGCAATAAAGCGCGCGTCCAACCACGGTGATTAAGCAATGCCTTCCGCCAAGAACGTCCTCCTGATCGTCGTCGACCAATGGCGCGGCCTGATGCTGCCGAAGCTCGGGGCGGACTATCTTAAGCTGCCCAGCATCGACCGCCTCTGCGCCGAGGGCGTGACCTTCCGCAACCATTTCACCCAGGCTGTGCCCTGCGGGCCGGCGCGCGCCAGCCTGCTGACCGGCCAGTACCTGATGAATCACCGCGCGGTGCAGAACACCATTCCGCTGTCGTCGCGCTTCACCAACCTGGCGCACGAGCTGCGCCGCGGCGGCTACGATCCGGCGCTGGTCGGCTACACCACGACGACGCCCGATCCGCGCCAGACCGCGCCCAACGATCCGCGCTTCTTCGTCCTGGGCGACATCATGGACGGCTTCCACTCGGTCGGCGCCTTCGAGAACCGCGACGCCTATTTCGGCTGGGTTGCGAGTCAGGGCTTCGAGCTGCCGAAGAACCGAGACGAAGTCTGGCTGCCGCAGGGAGAGCCCGGCGCCGGCGCCACGGGCCGGCCGGCGGTGATCCCCAAGGAACTGTCCGACACCGCCTGGTTCACCGAGCGCGGGCTGACCTATCTGCGGGGCCGCAGCGGCAAGCCGTGGTTCCTCCATCTCGGCTACTACCGGCCGCATCCGCCGTTCATCGCGCCGGCGCCCTACAACGCGATGTACCGGCCCGAGGACATGCCCAAGGTAGTCCGCGCGGCCTCGCCCGCCGAGGAGGCCAAGCAGAACGCGCTGCTCGGCTACTACGTGAACCACATCAGCCAGGCGAGCTTCTTCCAGGACGGCAAGGCGCTCGGCTCGGCGATGAGCGAGGAGGAGGTGGCGCAGATGCGCGCGACCTATTGCGGCCTGATGAGCGAGATCGACGATCATCTCGGCCGCGTCTTCGACTATCTCAAGCAGACCGGCCAGTGGGACGACACGCTGATCGTCTTCACCTGCGACCACGGCGAGCAGCTCGGCGACCATCACCTGCTGGGCAAGATCGGCTATTTCGACGAGTCCTACCGCATCCCGATGATCGTCCGCGATCCGCGTCATGAGGCCAACGGCACGCGCGGCACGGTGGTCGAGACGTTCACCGAGACCATCGACACCATGCCGACCATCCTCGAATGGATGGGCCTGCCGGTGCCGCGCCAGTGTGATGGCCACTCGCTGCTGCCGTTCTGCGAAGGCGAGCCGCCGACCGACTGGCGCACCGAGGTCCACTACGAGTTCGACTTCCGCGACCTGCACTACAGCAAGCCCGAATCGACGCTCGGCCTGCCCATGGACAAGTGCTCGCTGGCGGTCGTGCAGGACGAGGCCTTCAAGTACGTCCACTTCGCGGCCCTGCCGCCGCTGCTGTTCGACCTCAAGAAGGACCCCGGCCAGTTCGTCAATCGCGCGACCGATCCCGCCTATGCTGCGGTGCTCGCCGACTATGCCCGCAAGATGCTGGACTGGCGGCTGGGCTATGCCGAGCGCACGCTGACCGGCTACCGCGCCACGCCCAAGGGGCTGGAGGTGCGCGCGGCGTAGGCTAGAATGGTTCTATGACCGAACAGGCCTATCGCCGCCCGGCCGCGGGGACGCACCCGGCCAACCTCTCGCCCGAGTACAAGTCGACGGTGGCACGCTCGCCGTCGAAGCCGGCAGTCATCCTGCCGCAGACGCTCTCGGAGATCACCGGGCCGCTCCGCCGGGAGGAGCGACTCGACGCCGGCGAAAGCGACCTCACGAAGCAGCGGATGGCCGCACCGCTCGGCGAACGCATCATCGTGCAGGGCCGCGTGCTCGACGAGGACGGCCGCGCCGTGCCGCAGGCGCTGGTCGAGATCTGGCAATGCAACGCCGCCGGCCGTTATCACCATCCCGGTGACCAGCACGATGCGCCGCTCGATCCCAATTTCTACGGCGGCGGCCGCGTGAGGGCCGACGAGGACGGCAACTATCGCTTCGTCACCATCAAGCCCGGCGCCTATCCGTGGGGCAACCATCGCAACGCCTGGCGGCCGGCGCATATCCACTTCTCGCTGTTCGGGCCGGCCTTCGCGACGCGCCTGATCACGCAGATGTACTTCCCGGGCGATCCGCTGCTGGCGTTCGATCCGATCTACAATTCGGTGCCGGCGGGCGCGCGGGCGCGCCTGCAGTCGTCGTTCGACATGGAGGCGACCCAGCCCGAATGGGCTCTCGCCTACCGCTTCGATATCGTGCTGCGCGGCCGCAACGCCACGCCGATGGAGAACGCATGAGCCACGCGCTCACACCGTCGCAGACGATCGGCCCGTTCTATTTCGGCACGCTCGCCAATACCTACCGCGCCGAACTCGCGCCACCCGGCGTCGCCGGCGAGCGCATCGAGCTCGCGATCGCGCTGCACGACCGGGACGGCGCCGTCGTGCCCGACGGGCTGATCGAGATCTGGCAGGCCAACAGCCACGGCCGCTACAACCACCCCGAGGACCGCCGCAACCTGCCGCTCGATGCGGGCTTCGAAGGCTTCGGACGCGCCTCGACCGACAAGGCGGGAGTCGCGCGCTTCGGCACCGTACGGCCCGGCCGCGTGCCGTGGCCGCAGGGCGGCCTGCAGGCCGCGCACGTCAACATCTCGGTGTTCGCGCGCGGCGTGCTCAATCGGCTGGCGACGCGCCTCTACTTCGACGGCGATCCGGCGTTGGCCGAGGATCCAGTGCTGAAGCTCGTCGAGGCCGCGCGCCGGCCGACGCTGATCGCCAAGCGCGACGGCGGGGGCCTGTGGACGCTGTCGATCCATCTCGGCGGCGCCCACGAAACCGTCTTCTTCGACGGCTGAGCATGGCCGATCGCCTCGTCAACGCCCTGGGCTCTGCCGCCGCGACGGCCGAGGCCTTCTCCGATACGGCGACGCTGCGCCACTTGCTGCGCTTCGAGGCGGCCCTCGCCGAGGCAACGGCCGCCGCCGGTCTCATTCCGAAGCGCGCCGCGAAGACGATCGTCGCGGCCTGCGACGCCTCGCTCTACCAAGCGGCGCCTCTCGCGGCGGCCGCGCGTCGGACGGCGACGCTCACGGTCCCGGTCGTGAAGGCGCTGACCGAGGAAGTGAACAGGCGCAATCCGCAGGCCGCCGAATACGTCCATTGGGGCGCCACCAGCCAGGATGTGCTCGACACCACTGTGGTGTTGCAGCTCGGGGAAGCGTTGCCGCCGCTGCTCAAGTCTCTCGACGGTATCGTCGCCTCCTTCGTGAAGCTCGCGAAGAAGCATCGCGCGACGCCGATGCTCGGCCGCACCTTGCTGCAGCCCGCGACGCCACTGGCGCTTGGCCAAAAGGTCGCCGGCTGGGCGTCGGACATCGATCGCGCCAAGCGGCGCCTCGCCGTGAGCTTCACGGAAACGCAGGTGCTGCAGTTCGGCGGTGCGTCGGGAAGCCTGACGGCGCTGGGCCGCGAGGCTGAGCCCGTGATGAAGTCGATGGCCAAGGCGCTGAAGCTCGCCCTTCCGCCCGCGCCCTGGTTCACCCAGCGCGTGCGGGTCGCAGCCCTCGCGCAGGACAGCGCGCTGGTCGTCGGCGCACTCGCCAAGGCCGCACGCGACATCTCGCTGATGATGCAGATCGAGGTCGGCGAGGCTTCCGAACCGTCGGGTCCTGGACGCGGTGGCTCCTCGACCATGCCGCACAAGCGCAATCCCGTCGGTGCGGCGCTGGTCCTCGCCGCCGCGGCGCGCGCGCCGATGCTGGCTGCGACGATCGTCGCCGCGATGCCGCAGGAGCACGAGCGGGCGCTCGGCGGCTGGCAGGCCGAGTGGCCCACGCTGGCGGCGCTGATCGAGGCGCTGGGCTCGGCCGTCGAGGCAATGGCTGAAGTATCAGCGGGCCTGGCGATCGAACCCGACGCGCTGCAGGCCAACATGGATGCGGCCGAAGCTGCTGTGTTTGCCGAACGCGCGACGTTTCTGCTGGCAAAGAAGATGGGCAAGAAGAAAGCCCACACGCTGGTCGAAGCCGCGCTCGCGAAGGGCGGCTCGTTCATCGAGGCGCTGGGCCAGCTCGAGAAGGAACTCGCCGACGAGGCGGCGTTGCTAGGCTACTCGCCGAAATTCGTCGATCGCCTGCTGGCCGATCTCAGGCGTAGATGACCTTCACGATCTCGATCTCTTCCTCGCCCGCGGGCGTGCGCATCCTCACGAGGTCGCCCTCGTGGGCGCGCATCACGGCGCGCGCGATGGGGGAGATCCAGCTCACATGGCCTTTGCCGGGGTCGACCTCGTCGACGCCCACGATCTTCACCGTACGCTCCTCGTTCTTCGAGTTGGCGTAGGTCACGGTCGCGCCGAAGAACACCTGGTCGGTCTTGGGCCGCCTGGCCGGGTCGACGACCTCGGACCGCTCCAGCCGCTTGGACAGGAACCGGATGCGGCGGTCGATCTCGCGCAGGCGCTTCTTGCCGTAGAGATAGTCGCCGTTCTCCGAGCGGTCGCCGTTGGCCGCCGCCCACGACACGACCTGCACGACCTCCGGCCGCTCCTTGCGCATGAGGTTCATCAGTTCCTCGCGCATGCGCTCGAAGCCCTGCGGGGTCATGTAGTTCTTCGCGCCGGCCGGCAGCCCGCCCACATCGTCGGGCAGGTCGTCCTCGTCGTCGCCGTCGCTTTCCTTTGTGAAGGCCTTGCTCATTTCGGTCCTTAATCTATCAAGTCGGGGCCGATGACCACCAGTTCCCCCCGCCTGCAGCGCGCCTCCGGCGAGAGCCGTGTCGCCTTCGACCTGCGGGAGGGGAAGACGCGGCTGGCCGACCTCTATCAACGCGATCCCTGCCGGGTTTTGTTTCCCGAGCCGGAGCCCGGCGAACCGCCGCAGGCGGTGATGATCACGACGTCCGGCGGCGTCACCGGCGGAGATTCGCTCAAGATGTCGGTCGAAGTGGGGCCGCACGCTGAGGCGGTCGCCACGACCCAGGCGGCCGAGAAAATCTACCGCGCGGCCAAGAACGGCGGGCACTGCACCATCGACGTCGACGTCCGCGTCGCCGAGGGCGCGACGCTTGATTGGCTCCCCCAGGAGACGATCGTCTTCGAGGGCGCCCAGCTCAAACGCCGGACGGTGGCGGAGGTCGTCGAGGGCGGCTCGCTGCTCGCCTGCGAGATGGTGGTCCTGGGACGCGGTGCATCGGGTGAGCGTTTCACCAGGGGCCTGCTGCTCGACTCCTGGTCGGTGCGCCGTCCCGGCCGCCTCGTCTGGACCGACACGCTGCGCGTCGAGGGCGAGACGCCGACCGGCGCGGGCTTCGGCGCCGCCAATGCGCTCGCCACGGTGATCGGCGTCTGGGACGCGCCGCAACCGCATTTCGAGCGGGCGCGCGCGCTGCTCGAGGCTGCACAGGACGTGCGGGCCGGCGTCACGCTGGTGAACGGCGTCCTGGTCGCGCGGATCCTGGGCGAAGCGACCATGGTTCGGCGTGCGACCATCCGCTTCCTGACGGATTTTCGCGGCCGTCGCCTGCCGCGCGTTTGGCATGTTTGATGCAGCCTTTGACGAAATCCGGGACGGGCTATAGTCGGACCCGACGGGCAGGGGGAAACGGTCGATGAATCTGACGCCGCGCGAGAAGGACAAGCTGTTGGTCGCCATGGCGGCCGTCGTGGCGCGTCGCCGCCTCGAGCGCGGCGTGAAGCTCAACTATCCCGAGGCCGTCGCCCTGATCTCCGATTTCGTCGTTGAGGGCGCGCGCGACGGCCGCTCGGTCGCCGACCTGATGCAGGCCGGCGCCCACGTCATCAGCCG
>SCVT01000485.1 GCA_004296815.1 Reyranella sp.
CCGCCGCGATCGCCTTGGCGACGCTGAGGTTGTCGGTCACGACGCGCAGGTTGACGCCACGCCGGCGCAGCTCGGTGATCGCCGGCAGCTTCGCCGGCACGATGCCGACACCGTAGAGGATGTCCTTGAAGCCGCCCTCGGCGAAGTAGCGCGCCTCGGCCAGGGTCGAGACGGTGATGCGGCCGTCATGGCCTTCGACCGCCATGCGTCCCACTTCGACCGACTTAGCGGTCTTGAGATGTGGGCGGAGCATGACGCCCGCATTACGCAGGCGGTCGCTCATGCGCTTGAGGTTGCGGCGCAGGATCGCCCGGTCGAGAATGAGCGCGGGCGTCGGCAGGTCGTCGAGCGTCTGGGTGGCCATGGCGACGATTCTAGCATGCCGATCGAAAACGAACGCAAGTTTGTCCTGAAGGACGATGCCGGCCTCGAGGAGGAACTCGGCCGCCTGCCGGGCGTGTCGCAGAACCTGCTGCGCCAGGCCTATCTCGATGCGCCGGGCCTGCGCATCCGCTCGATCGAGGCTGACGGCAAGACCGACCATGTCTTCACCTACAAGCGCCTGATCGACGGGCAGGTCGTCGAGATCGAGACCGGCCTCAGCGCCGTCGACTTCGCGCGGCTGTGGACGCAGCGGATCGAGACGCTGCAGAAGATGCGCTACTCGTGGACCGACGGAAGCTACCACTGGGACGTCGACTTCTTCCGGCGCGACGACGGCTCGACCTACTTCGCCATGGCCGAGGTCGAGATGCCCGAAGGGCAGACCGAAGTGCCGCCGCTGCCGGCATGTCTGGCCGGTCATGTGTTTGGCGTCGCACCAGCCGGCGACCCGCGCTTCACCTCCAAGCGGATCGCCGACCGCCAGCACGCCGAGCGGCTTCTCGCAGACATCAAACGCACGGGCAGAGTCGCATGAAGATCGCGCGCATCGACAGCCATTCGATCAAGGTGCCGTTCACCTTCGGCGGCAACCCGACGGGCTACGGCGGCCGCAACTGGACGACCAACAATATCCTGCTGGTGCGGGTCGAGACCGACACCGGCATCGTCGGCTGGGGCGAGGCCTTCTGCTACGGCTGCGGCGATGCGGTGAACGCGGCCCTGCACAACATGGTCGCGCCCATCGCGATCGGCCAGGACGCGCGCGACATCGCGGGCCTCTCCTACGACTTGCAGCAGAAGCTCCACCTGTTCGGCCGTTACGGGATCACCATCTTCGCCCTGTCGGGCCTCGACATCGCGCTCTGGGATATCGCGGGCAAGGCCGCGAACCTGCCGCTCTACCGGCTGCTGGGCGGCGCGCGCCGCGAGGGGCTGCCGGCCTATGCCAGCCTGCTGAAGTACCGCGATCCGGAGAAGGTTGCGGCGAGGGTCAAGCAGGCCGTCGGCGAAGGCTATCGCCACATCAAGCTGCACGAGACGGAGGAGGCCGAGGTGAGGGCGGCCCGCGAGGCGGCAGGGCCCGATGTCGCGATCATGGTCGACACCAACTGCCCATGGACGCCCGAGCAGGCGCGCCACATGACCCTGAAGCTCCGGCAGTACGATATGCACTGGCTGGAGGAACCGATCTTCCCGCCCGAGGACTTCACCGCGATCGCCCGGCTGCGCGAGAGCACCGGCGTTGCCATGGCGGCGGGCGAAAACCTCTGCACGTCCTTCCAGTTTCGCGACATGTTCGCGGCCGGCGCCGTCGACTACGCGCAGCCCAGCGTCACCAAGGTGGGCGGCATCACGGAGTTCCTGAAGGTGGCGGCGCTCTGCGATACCGCCGGCGTCACGCTGATGCCGCACTCGCCCTATTTCGGGCCGGGCTTCCTGGCGACGCTGCACCTGCTGGCCGCGCGCGGCACGCCCGGCGGCATGGTCGAGCGCTACCACATGGATCTCGAGGCGAGCCTCTACGGCGAGCTGGTGCTGCCCGTGAAGGGGAGCTTCGTGGTGCCGGAAGGACCGGGGCTGGGACGCGACCCCGATCCTGACGTCATCAAGACTTACGCGGCCTGATCCGCGGCAGCTGCACCAGCGGCCACGGGTCGGGGAGCTGGCCGACCGGGCAGTCGATCAGCATCGGTCCGCCCCTGGAAATGCCGCGTGAAATCGCAGCGCCCAGTTCGTCGGGCGACTTCACGCGCACGGACTCGAGGCCGAAGCTCTCGCCCATCTTGACAAAGTCAGGATTGCGCAGGTCGCTGGCGATGGTGCGGTTGTTGAACGATTGCTGCTGGATACGGCGCACGTTGCCGTAGGCACCGTCGCTGAATACGACGGCGACCACGCCGATCCCGTGCTGTGCGGCGGTCGCCATCTCCATCGCGGTGAACAGGAAGCCGCCGTCGCCGCTGATCGACACGACGGCGGTATCCGGCTTGGCGACCTTGGCGCCGAGCGAGGTCGCGTAGCCCCAGCCCAGCGTGCCCTGATAGCCGGTCGAGAGGAACGTGCGCGGCTTGTAGGTCGGATAGGCGAAGCGCGCGGCGTAGCCCATCTGCGTCAGCTCATCGACCAGGATGCCGTCGTCGGGCAGCGCCTTGCGGATGGCCTCGAGGTAGGTGATCTGCGGGGCGAGCGTGTCGTGGATCTTCTTGTTCGCCGCCGCCTTGATCTCGGCGACCTCGTCCGCTCGGCCGTTGCGCTTGGCGTTGTGCTTGCCGAGGCGATCGGCCAGCGCCTTCAGCGTGGAGGCCGCATCGCCCACGATGCCGATCTCCGGCTTGTGCTGACGATCGAGCTCCTCGCTGTCGACGTCGATGCGGATGATCTTCAGCGCATCGTCCATGCCCCAGTTCTGCTGCTGCGGCTGCAGGCGCGTGCCGACCGCCAGCACGACGTCGGCCTCGCCCCAAAAGCGGTAGCCGGCGGGCGCGGTGACCGAGAGGCGGTGCCGGCCGTCGATCACGCCCTGGCCCATGCGGCCGGTCATGACCGGCGCCTCGACCATCTCGGCGATGCGCTGGACGTATTCGCCCGCATGCTGCGCGCCGCCGCCGACCACGATCAGCGGCCGCTTGGCGCCGCCCAGCAGCTTGGCGGCGCGTTCGACCGCCTCCTCGTCGACCGGGCAGGGATCGGCGACGGCGGGCGTGGCGATCAGCTGGACCGGCGCGCGACGCGCCCAGGTGTCCATCGCGCATTCCAGGCCCACGGGACGCTGGCGGCCCGAGAGCAGCCGCCGGAAGGCTTCGTTGACCAGGCCGGGCGCGGCAGCCGGCGAGGGGATGCGGTCGGCCCACTTGGTGAGGCCGCGCATGATCGAGAGCTGGTCGGGCAGCTCGTGCAGCAGCCCGACATTGCGGCCGATCATCGACTGCTGGATCTGCCCCGTGAGCGCCAGCACCGGCGCGTTGACGGCGTAGGCCGTCGAGAGCGCCGCAGTAGTGTTGAGGAAGCCCGGTCCGGGCACCACGACGTAGGCCGAGGGCCGGCCCGCGGCCATCGAGTAGCCCAGCGCCATGTAGGCGCAGGCCTGCTCGTGGCGCGCGTGGATCGGCCGGATCGCATTGGTGCGATCGTAGAGGGCGTCGAAGAACGGATCGTTCTGGACGCCGGGGAGACAGAAGAGCGTGTCGATGCCGTTCACTTCCAGCATCGACACGGTGGCTTGAGCGGTACTGAGGGTTTGCATCCCTCTACTCTACACGTGCTCCCGATGCCTTGATAATCGGGGCGAGGCGCGCTTCTTCCGAATCGCGGTAGGCCAGGGTATCGGCGGGCGACCGCCAGATCGCGGTGGCGGCGAGGTCGAGGAACTTCGCCTTGAGGTCCTCGCTCTCCAGCGCCTTCTTCGACAGGTCCGAAAGCCGGGCCAGCACGTCGGGCGGCAGCTTGGCCGGGCCGGTGAGCGTGGTCCACGAGTTGATGTCGAAGCCCGGCAGCGTCTCGGCGATCGCCGGCACGTCGGGCACGACCGGCGTGCGCTGCGCGGAGGTGACGCCGAGCGGACGCACCTTGCCCGGCCGCGACTGCGCGAGCGCGCCGGGGATGTTGTCGAAGATCATGTGGATCTGGCCCGCCAGCAGGTCCTGCATGGCCGGCGCCGCGCCGCGATAGGGCACGTGGATCATGTCGACCTTGGCCATGATCTTGAACAGCTCGCCCGAGAGATGGAGCGTCGTGCCCGATCCCGCCGAACCGTAGGAGTATTTGCCGGGGTTCTTGCGCAGGAGTTCGATCAGCTCGGCGACCGACTTGGCCGGCACGTCGAGGTTCACGACAAGCATGTTGGGGAGCTGCCACATCGTCGAGACGAAGGTGAAGTCCGTCCGCGGGTTGAACGGCAGCTTGGCGTAGAGGGTGGGGGAGATCGCGTGGCTCGCGATGCCGCCGAGGCCGAGCGTGTAGCCGTCGGCCTCCGTCTTGGCGAGTGCGTCCATGCCGACATTGCCGCCGGAGCCGCCCTTGTTCTCGACGATCCACTGCTGGCCGCTGAGCTCGGCCATCTTGGCGCAGAACAGGCGCGAGAGCGTGTCGGTGGCACCGCCGGCGGGGAACGGGTTGATGTAGCGAACGGACTTGTTCGGATAGGTGCCCTGGGCCCGGACGATGGCCGGCGCCGCGAGCGCGGCGGCCGCAATGCCGCCCACGAGCGTACGGCGCCGAACGGCGCGGATAATTGCAGTCACTTTCTATTTCCTCCCATTTTGCCCGCGAAGGGTGCCAAAGCGGAGAGGCCGCGTCGACGGCCAACGCCCGTGCCCGGAATTGTGACGTGTTTTCGCACCGGCCGGGCCTTGCCACTGTCACGCAAATACCTGAAAAGTCCCCTATTGGGTTACTTTCGCCTATCGAGGGCAGCGGGTTGTGGGACCTGCTGCGGCACGAGGAACGGCCATGTGGGGTTTTGAGCGTTGGGTTGCGCTGCGGCTTGTCGTGAGCACCGCCGGCTTGGCGGCGCTGTGCGCGATGGGCTCCACCGCTTGGGCGCAGCAGCAGCAGGCCAAGCCGGCCGCGCAGAAGCAGGTCAATCAGAACACCGGCAAGGAGCCGACGCAGGCCGACGTCTGCTACGGCATGACCGGTGCGAATGCGCCGACCAAGATCACGGCCTGCACCGAAGCCATCGACAAGGAAGGCCTGAGCGGCGGCGCGCTGGCGCTGGCCTACCTGAACCGCGGCTTGGCCGAGAGCGGCCCGGGCAGCGAGCAGCGCTCCAAGACCGACTTCCGCGCCGCCATCAAGGTGTTCACCGAGGCGATCACCACGTCGCCGCTCAATGCGCAACTCTACATCCAGCGCGGCGTGGTCTACCAGACGATCGGCGAGGCGGACCGGGCGATCCTCGACTACAGCGATGCGATCCGGCTGGCGCCCCGCGACACGCTTCCGCTGATCAACCGCGGCGTGGTCCTCTACACCAGGAAGGACAACAACGAAGGCGCGA
Source organism: Reyranella sp. (assembly GCA_004296815.1). Classification (GTDB taxonomy): domain Bacteria; phylum Pseudomonadota; class Alphaproteobacteria; order Reyranellales; family Reyranellaceae; genus Reyranella. The sequence goes on from SCVT01000485.1 coordinate 5,384, forward strand.
TCGGCGACTTCAACGCGGCGCTCAAGATCAACGCTAAGGAAATCAGCGCCTACATCAACCGCGGCATCGTCTATCGCAAGAAGGGCGACGTCGAGCGCGCCATCCAGGACTTCACGACGGCGATCAAGCTCCTGCCGGAGAAGATGGAGCCGGTGCAGGTGAAGATCGTGCCCGATGCCGTTACCAGCCAGCTCGCCGCCAGCTCGGCGCAGCAGGCCCAGGACCGGGCCAACCACTACGCGCTGCAGGGCGCCTTCGTCTATTTTCAGCGCGGCCTCTCGTATTACGACAAGACGGACTACGACAAGGCGATCGCCGACTTCACCGAGGCGATCCGCCTCAATCCGCGCGAGGCGTCGGGCTTCGTCGGCCGCGGTGCGGCCTGGATGTACAAGGAGAACTACAAGCAGGCGATCGCCGACTTCAGCGAAGGCCTCAGGCTGGCGCCCGGCCAGGCGTTCGCCCACATGCAGCGCGGCATCGCCTATCACCGCATCGGCGACGCCGATCATGCGCTCGAGGACTATACGCTCGCGCATGAGCTGACGCCGAAGGACCCGAACCCGCTCGTCAACCGCGGCATCGTCTACTACACGAAGAAGGGCAAGTTCGACGAAGCCATCTCCGACTTCGACCACGCGCTGAAGCTCAATCCCAAGGAGATCAACGCGCTGGTCAATCGCGGCGTGACGTGGCGTCAGAAGAACGACCCCGACCGCGCCATCCAGGACTTCACCGAAGCCGTTCGCCTCGGCCTGCAGACCGCCGACATCCTGCGCCTGGCCAAGAAGACCGGGCAGGCGCCCGATCCCGAGGCCCGGCAGACGGCCGACCAGGTGGCCAACGCCTACTACCAGCGCGGCATGGCGCTGATCGACAAGCAGGAGTACGAGGCCGCGGTCAAGGATTTCGAGGCGGCGATCGAGATCAACGACAAGGAGCCGCGCGCCTATCTGGGACGCGGCGCCGCCTTCCTCAAGATGGACCGCACGAAGGATGCCGTCGCCGACCTCGACCAGGCGATCAAGCTGGCGCCGGGCATGGCCTTCGCCTACTTCGAGCGCGGCGCCGCCTACCACCGCATCGACAATTTCGACAACGCCATCGACGACTACACCTCGTCGATCAAGATCGATCCCAAGGAGCCGCTGGCCTACATCAACCGCGGCATGGCGCTGATCTTCAAGAACAAGGTCGACGAGGCGATCGGCGACTTCGACCAGGCGCTGAAGCTCAGCCCCGACGACATCAACGCGCTGATCCAGCGCGGCTTCGCCTACGGCCTGCGCAAGGACTTCCCGCGCGCGCTCGCCGACATCGACGATGCGCTGCGTCTGTCGCCGGGCAATCCGACGGCGCTCTACTACCGCGCCCAGGTGCTGGCCTTCCGCGGCGATGCCGGCCGCGCCATCGAGGACTACAGCCTGGCGCTGCGCACCGACACCAAGAACCCGCGCATCTATGCCAGCCGCGCGAACCTCTACAGCAACCTCGGCGAGTTCGACAACGCGATCGACGACCTCAACCAGGCGATCCGCCTGCGTCCGCGCGACCCCAACCAGTTCCTCAATCGCGGCATCGCCTATTTCAGCAAGGGCGACTACCCCAAGGCCGTCGCCGACTACGACGAGGCGCTCAAGCTCGATCCGCGGTTCGCACCGGCGCTCAACAACCGCTGCCTGACGCGCGCGGTGATGGGGCAGAGCCTCGACGCGGCGCTGACCGACTGCAACGAGGTGCTGAAGCTGCAGCCCGGCGATCCGTACACGCACGACAATCGCGGGCTGATCTATCTGAAGCAGGGACAGTTCGACAAGGCGATCGCCGAGTACAACGCCTCGCTGAAGACCGATCCCGACCGCGCCCGCGCGCTCTACGGCCGTGGCCTGGCGCGCAGCAAGAAGGGCGAGGGGCCGGCCGGCATTGCCGACATGAGCGCCGCGTCGGGCATCCAGCCGAACATCGCCGAAGAGTTCAAGAAGTACGGCCTGAACTGAGGCCGGTTTGATCGGGAAATGGCGGATGGGGTGGGATTCGAACCCACGGTGAGCTTGCACCCACGCCGGTTTTCAAGACCGGTGCCTTAAACCACTCGGCCACCCATCCACGAGCCTTGAGTACCCGAGGCCGCCGCCGAAGTCAGCCCGGCATCGCCGACCGGTGGAAATGCGCGATCTTCCAGCCGTCGCCACGACGGGCGACGACGAATGTCACGCGGCCGGGATTGGTGTACTTGGCGCCATCCCGAACGCCCGTCACCGCATCGAGCCCCGTCACGAGCACCGCGCCATCCGCCAGAGCCATCGACTCCACGTCGGTGAGGCCGGCACCGCGCGGCCGGTTCGAGAGCAGGGCGGCCTCGAAGTATTTCCGGATGCCGGCGCGATCCTTCACCAGGGATTTGCTGCTGGTGCCCATGAACAGGGCGTCGTCGGCGTAGGTCGCCACGATCGTGTCGACGTCGGAGGCGGCGAAGGCGTGTGCCCAGGTCTCGACGACGGCGAGGGCATCTTTCGGGGTGGAATTGTCTGTCATCCGGGGAGACTAGCGCGCCTTGCCTTGGTGTTTGCAAGATTTGCCGTCATGCAGGAAGGTGAACGCATGATCGGACGCAGGACCCTCATCGCCGCCGGAGCGGCTCTCACCGCGACACCGGCCTTCGCGCAGAACACCGAGGCGCGCTTCGCCGCGTTCCTGCAGGGCGTGCGCCAGGAAGCCGCCCGCAACGGAGTCGATTCCGGCACGCTCGATGCGGCGCTGAGCGGCACGCAGGAAATCCCGAGGGTCATGGAGCTCGCGCGCAACCAGCCCGAGTTCAAGATGACCTGGGAGCGTTATCAGGAGCTCGTCGTGTCGAACGAGCGCGTGACTCGCGGTCGTGCGCTGCTGGCGGAGAACCGCGCCCTGATCGACCGGTTTGCGGCGCCGGTCGGGCTGCCGACCTCGGTCGTGGTGGCGCTGTGGGGCATCGAGAGCAACTACGGCACCAGGCTCGGCGACTTCGAGGTCGTGCCGGCGCTGGCGACGCTGGTCTTCAACAATTTCCGCGCCCAGTTCTTCCGCGGGCAGCTGATCGCGGCGCTCAAGATCCTGTCGCAGGGCCATGTCGGGCTGCACGACATGAAGGGCTCGTGGGCCGGCGCGATGGGGCAGTGCCAGTTCATCCCGACCAGCTTCCTGGCCTACGCGGCCGACGGTGACGGCGATGGGCGCAAGGACATCTGGCGCAGCCGGCCTGACGTGTTCGCCTCGATCGCGAACTACCTGCACAAGGTCGGCTGGCGGCCCGGGCTGCGCTGGGGCGACGAGGTGCCTGCCGGCACGCCTGCGGGCCAGGGCGGTCGCATCGTGACGCCGGCCGGGGCCGGCGGGCCGGCCTACCGGGTGACGGAGAACTTCCGGGTGATCCACAGGTGGAACCAGTCGGACTTCTTCTGTCTCGCGGTCGGCCTGCTGTCCGACAAGATCGCCGCCTGACGCCCCTTTGACGGATCGGCTGCTCCCCAGCGGCAAGATGATGTATGATGCGAACATCATGCACCTAGGTGTAGTAAATCCACGCGTATCGGCCAGCCGGATCCTCCGGGTGTGTGGCGCCGCCGCCCTGATGGCCAGCCTGGCGGCCTGCGGTTCGACCTCGGGCGGGAAGGGCGGCAGCGGCGCCGCCGCCCAACGCGGCACCTACAAGGTCGGCAATCCCTACAAGATCGAAGGCGTCACCTACACGCCGCAGGAGACGTTCACCCTGGTCGAGACCGG
>SCVT01000486.1 GCA_004296815.1 Reyranella sp.
CGCCCGTCTCGGCGGCGGCATCTTCACCAAGGGTGCGGACGTCGGCGGCGACATGGTCGGCAAGGTCGAAGCCGGCATCCCGGAAGATGACCCCCGCAACCCGGCCACCATCGCCGACAACGTCGGCGACAACGTCGGCGATTGCGCCGGCATGGCCGCCGACCTGTTCGAGACCTACGCGGTGACCACGGTCGCCACGATGGTCCTGGCCTCGATCTTCTTCCAGGCCGATGCCGCTCTCGTGGCCAAGCTGATGACCTACCCGCTGGCGATCGGCGGCGTGTGCATCCTGACCTCGATCATCGGCACCTACTTCGTCCGCCTCGGCTCGGACGGCAACATCATGTGGGCGATGTACAAGGGCTTCATCGCCGCCGCCGTGCTGTCGATCCCGGCCATCTGGTTCGTGACGTCGCATGTCGTCGGCATGGGCACGGTCATGAAGGTGGGCGAGTCGTCGTTCACCGGCATGTCGCTGTTCTGGTGCTCGCTGGTCGGCCTCGCGGTCACCGGCTTGGTCATCTGGATCACCGAGTACTACACCGGCACCGACTACCGCCCGGTCAAGGCGGTGGCGCAGGCGTCGGTCACCGGTCACGGCACCAACGTGATCGCGGGTCTCGCCATGTCGATGGAGGCCACCGCGCTGCCGGCGCTGGTGATCTGCGCCGGAATCGTGGTCTGCTACATCCTGGCCGGCCTGTTCGGCATCGCGATCGCCACCACCGCCATGCTGGCGCTGGCCGGCGTGGTCGTGGCGCTCGACGCCTACGGCCCGGTCACCGACAATGCCGGCGGCATTGCCGAGATGGCCGGTCTGCCCAAGGAAGTGCGCAAGAACACCGACGCACTCGACGCGGTCGGCAACACCACCAAGGCGGTCACCAAGGGCTACGCCATCGCCTCGGCCGGTCTCGGCGCGCTGGTGCTGTTCGCGGCCTACACCGAGGACCTCAAGTACTTCATCGGCCAGGGCAAGCTGGGCGTGAAGGCGGTGCAGTTCAGCCTCGAGAACCCCTACGTCGTGGTCGGCCTGCTGATCGGCGGCCTGCTGCCGTACCTGTTCGGCGGCATGTCGATGCTGGCTGTCGGCCGTGCCGCGCAGTCGGTGGTCGAGGAAGTCCGTCGCCAGTTCAAGGAGAAGCCCGGCATCATGGCGGGCACGGATCGGCCGGACTACGGCCGCGCCGTCGACATGCTCACCAAGGCGGCGATCAAGGAGATGATCGTCCCGTCGCTGCTGCCGGTGCTGTCGCCGATCGTGCTCTACTTCGTGATCTCGGCCATCGCGTCGAAGGCCGATGCCTTCGCCGCCGTGGGCGCCATGCTGCTCGGCGTGATCGTCACCGGCCTGTTCGTCGCCATCTCGATGACGGCGGGCGGCGGTGCCTGGGACAACGCCAAGAAGTACATCGAGGAAGGCCATTTCGGCGGCAAGGGATCCGAGGCGCACAAGGCCGCGGTGACCGGCGACACCGTCGGCGACCCGTACAAGGACACGTCCGGTCCGGCCGTGAACCCGATGATCAAGATCACCAACATCGTGGCCCTGCTGCTGCTCGCCGTGCTCGCGCACTAAAGCCGCAACGGAGACCACAAAGAGAAAGCCCCGGTCGAAGGACCGGGGCTTTTTCTTTTGGCTCGCCGCGAAGCCGCGATCAGCTGCCGCCGGTGGTCGGCGCGCCGGGGGCGGTTTCCTTCTTCGGACCGGTGAACTTGCCGACGTTGCCCAGCACCTGCTCGAGGATCGTCAGCTCCTTGCCCGAGGTCGGCGTGATGCGCTGGACCATCTGGATGTCCTGCGCGTCCTTCAGGTCGTAGTTCTTGAGGCCCGACACGCGGCCGTCGTCGTTGAAGGTGATCTGGAGGACCTTCTGGGCGCTGATCTTGGGCTTGGTGAAGGCCCAGTATTCCTGGGTCTCGCTGATGTAGTACCAGATGTTCGGGTTGAACGTGGCGACCGCCGAGGGCGAGCCGATCAGGCGGACCACGTCCTCGCGGCTCTGCGCGCCGACCTCGAGCTTCTCGACCGAGCCCGGTGTCGCGGCGAAGCCGCGCTGGTCGACGGTATTATCGCAGGCGGCGAGGGCCATAGCGGCCGGGGCGAGGAGGGCGCCGAGCAGGAGGCGCGAAAGCGGGACGGTGCGACGCATGGACGGCTTCTTGGCTTCGCGGGAAGAGGGGCTGCAAGATGTCGCGGTCGGCCCCGCCGGTCAACCGGCCGGCCTGTCGCGGATGGGGAGGAGTAGCAGCGTGTTCCGTCGTCGCAAGCCCGAGGAAGACTTCGCCGCCGCCGTCTATCGCCGGACGGCCGAGCAGGCACGCGCGCCGGAGCTGTTCGAGGCCTGCGGCATTCCCGACACGCTCGACGGCCGCTTCGATTCGCTCGCACTCCATGCAGCGCTCATGATCGACCGGCTGCGTCGCGAGCCGGACGGCGAGGCGGTGGCGCAGGCCTTCTTCGATGCCATGTTCAGCCACCTCGACCTCACCCTGCGCGAGATCGGCGTCCAGGACCTGGGCGTCGGCCGGCGCATCAAGGTCATGGCCGAGGGCCTGCATGGCCGGGCGCTGGCCTACCGCGAAGCCCTGAATGGCGGGGAGATGCCCCTCGTGGAGGTCTTGCGCCGCAATGCCTATGGCGGTAGGCCGCCCGAGGACCCGCAGGCGGTCGGCCGCCTCGAGACACATGTCCGTCGCTATGCCGGCCAGCTCGAGGCCACGGCACGCCGGGATTTGGTGAATTAGGAAAATGTCTCAACACATTGGTAAAGAACAAAAACCCGAGCTCGAGCGGATCGTCGACCTCGATCGCATGGGCAACAAAGGCACGGCGATCGAGATCGTGGCCAGCGACAGCGAGCGAGCAGCGCTCGCCAAGCGCTTCGGATTCCTCGGTCTTCCGGCCTTCTCGGCGCGCGTCACGGTCGACGGCCGGCCTGGCGGGCGGGTCGTCGTCGAGGGGCGCCTGAAGGGGCGGCTGGTGCAGGCCTGCATCCTCAGCCTCGAGCCGGTCACCCAGGAGCTGGACGATGCCTTCCGGCTGGTGTTTGCCGAAAATCTGGCCGACGAGCGTGATCCGGAGAGTGGCGAGGCCGTCCTGAACGCCCAGGCGGATGCGCCCGAGCCGCTCGAGGGGAATTTGCTCGATGTCGGCGAGATTGTCGCCGAACAGCTCTCCCTGACCGCGGATCCCTATCCCCGGCGGCCCGGCATGAAGCTCGACGATGTGCTGCCCAAGCCGCGGGGCGGGGGCCGGAAAGCCCAGCCGGAGCAGCGGCGGCACCCTTTTGCCGGCCTGGCGGCCCTGAAGGACAAACCCCGCCGCGACCGCTAAATTGTTGCGGCGGTGGAGCGATTTGGCTAGAGAAGGCCGCCCGCCGCGCCTATAGAGCGCGGCCGCAGCTTTTTTGGGACAGGCGCCAGCAGGTGCAGCGCCGTCCCGTCGTGGAGATCGTCATGGCAGTTCCCAAGAAAAAGGTTTCGAAGTCCCGCCGCAACATGCGCCGCGCGCACCACGCGCTGCCGTCGATGGCCTACATGGAGTGCAAGAACTGTGGCGAGCTGAAGCGCCCGCACACGGTTTGCACTCATTGCGGCTATTACCGCGAGGACATGCCGGTCCTGGCCGACAGCGCGTCGGCTGAGAAGTAACCAGCAGCACGCCGCCGGCGATGCGCTGGCACTCGACAGGCGGAGCACACCGATGAGCGCGGACAAGATCGTCCTGGCGCTCGACGGCATGGGCGGCGACCAGGCACCCGATGTGGTGGTGAACGGCGCCGACATCGCGCGCGAGCGCTATCCCGGCACGTCCTTCCTGCTGTTCGGCGACCCGGCGCGCCTGAAGCCGCTGGTCGACAAGCGCAAGGGGCTCGCCCAGGTCCTCGAGATCGTGCCGGCGGAAGACACCGTGCTGGCCGAGGACAAGCCGTCCTTCGCGCTGCGCCGCCGCCGCAAGTCGAGCATGTGGCTGGCCGTCGACGCCGCCGCGCAGGGCAATGCCGACACCGTCGTCTCGGCCGGCAACACCGGCGCGCTGCTCGCCATCTCCATGTTCGCGATGCGCACGGTCGAGGGCGCCCACCGCCCGGCGCTCGCCTCGTTCATCCCGACGGCGCGCGGCGAAAGTGTCATGCTCGACCTCGGCGCCAACCTCGAGTGCGATGCCGACAACCTCGCCGAGTTCGCGGTGATGGGCAGCGTCTTCGCCCAGGTCCTGCTGGGCCTCGACAAGCCGACGGTCGGCCTGCTGAACGTCGGCTCGGAAGAGGAAAAGGGCCACGAGGAGCTGCGGCAGGCCGCTGGCCGGCTCCGTCGCGCCGGCTCGCCGGTCAACTTTCACGGCTTCGTCGAGGGCAACGACATCGGCGCCGGCCTGGTCGACGTGGTCGTGACGGACGGCTTCACCGGCAACGTGGCGCTGAAGTCGATCGAGGGCACGGCCAAGCTCTACACGCAGTTCGTGCGCGACGCCTTCCGGACCTCGACCTTCGCCAAGATCGGCTATCTCTTTGCCTCGGGCGCCTGGGTGAAGCTGCGCAAGCGCGTCGATCCGCGCCGCTACAATGGCGGCGTGTTCCTGGGCCTTAACGGGGTCTGCGTGAAGAGCCACGGCGGCACGGACGCGCTGGGCTTCGCCTATGCGATCGGCGTGGCCGTCGATCTCGTCCGCTACGAATACAAGAACAAGCTTGTCGAGGGCCTGGCCCGGTTGCGCGAGGTCACCTCGACGGCCGAAGCGTCGCCGGCCCTGCAGGCCGGCGGAGGGGCCGAGTGATTCGTTCTGTCGTCCAGGGCTGCGGTTCCTACCTGCCGGAGCGTCTCGTCACCAACGAGGAGCTCGCCAAGAAAGTCGACACCTCCGACGAGTGGATCCAGCAGCGCACCGGCATCAAGCAGCGCCACATCGCAGCGGACGGCGAGTTCACCTCCCATCTCGCGATCAAGGCCTCGCAGCGGGCGCTCGATCATGCCGGCGTGAAGGTATCCGACCTCGATCTCATCGTGCTGGCCACGGCGACGCCGGACGAGACGTTCCCCGCGACCGCCACCCGCGTGCAGGCCGCACTCGGCATGACCAAGGGCGCGGCGTTCGATGTCCAAGCGGTCTGCGCCGGCTTCGTGTACGGCGTCTCGGTCGCCGACAGCCTCATCAAGAACGGCCTGGCCTCGACAGCGCTGGTGATCGGTGCCGAGACCTTCTCGCGCATCCTCGACTGGAACGACCGCGGCACCTGCGTGCTGTTCGGTGACGGCGCCGGCGCGATCGTGCTGAAGGCGGAGCAGGGAGCCGGCACCTCGGCCGACCGCGGCATCCTCGCCAACGCGCTCCATTCCGACGGCCGCCAGCACGACATCCTCTATGTCGACGGCGGGCCGTCCTCGACCCGGACCACCGGCTTCCTGCGCATGGAAGGCAAGGAGGTCTTCAAGCACGCCGTCGTAAACATGGCGGCGGTCGTGGGCGAGGTCCTGGAAAAGGCCGGCCTCGAGCCCAAAGACATCGACTGGCTGGTCCCGCATCAGGCCAACAAGCGCATCATCGACGGGACGGGCCGCAAGCTCGGCCTGCCGCCCGAGCGGGTGGTCGTCACCGTCGACCGGCACGCCAACACCTCGGCCGCCTCGATCCCGCTGGCCCTCGACACGGCCGTCAAGGACGGGCGCATCAAGCGGGGCGACCTGCTGCTGATGGAAGGCATCGGCGGTGGCCTGTCCTGGGGCGCATCGCTCGTTCGCTGGTAATTTTCACCGACCGGGCAGAACGGCCGGTAACGGAACGAGAACAGACGGCGATTCAAGGCCAGCCTCTATCCCACTGATATTGACCGCTTTCCCTCCTTACGTTATGCATTAACTGGGGGAAGGAAGGGTACCGGAGTGGAAGGCCGGACTGTCACACGCGCCGATTTGAGCGAGTCCGTGTTCCAGGAAGTGGGACTGTCTCGCAACGAATCCAGCGATCTCGTTGAGACGATTCTCTCCGAGGTCGTGGAAGCTTTGGCGCGTGGCGAGTCGGTGAAGATCTCGTCGTTCGGGAGCTTCACGGTTCGCGACAAGGGACAGCGCGTCGGCCGCAACCCGAAGACGGGGCAGGAGGTTCCGATCCTGCCGCGTCGCGTACTCGTCTTTCGAGCGTCGAACGTCCTGAAATCACTGATCAATGGGGCGCCCGGCGAGATCAAGGGGTAGTTGGGGATATGTGGGGGTTCAGACATGGCCGTTTCGGTTCAGACCGTCGAAAGGCGGGTTGAGAAGTCGGCGCAAGCCTTTCGCACGATCAGCGAAGTCGCGACCGAGTTGGATGTGCCGCAGCACGTGCTGCGGTTCTGGGAAAGCAAGTTCAGCCAGGTTCGTCCGCTGAAGCGCGGCGGCGGGCGCCGCTACTATCGGCCGGAGGACATCGACCTCCTGCGCCGCATCCGCACGCTGCTCTACGAAGACGGCTACACCATCAAGGGTGTGCAGCGTCTCCTGAAGGAAGGCCGCGGCCGCCTGCCGGCGCAGCGGCTCGACCTTGCCGCGGAGAGCGCGCTCGAGAGCCTGCGTATCGTGTCGGCCCGCGCCGAGGCGATGGCGGGAGGCGCCACGCGCCAGCCGCTGCCGCGCACTGGCCCGCAGCCCTCGACCACGACCCCGCGCGCCGCTGTGCTCGACCTGCACAAGCGCCGGGAGATCGAGTCGGTGCTCGAGGACCTCGAGCAGGCGCTGACGTCGCTGCGCAGCACGCTGAAGGCGCACAACTAGACGTCGACAAGTTCGACGCCGGCGAGCCAGACTCAAGGGCTTGCCATTACTTCCTTCGATTGCCACCAGATCGGGTGGCAATTGTAAGAGAGTGTATCAAGTATCTGATTTTACTTGGGTTTTTTCCCAACCAGCGTATCTTGATCGGCGAGGGGCTTTTAACGGTATCGTCATAGGGGGACGTCGCCGTGTTTGCAGATCGCGATCCGATGCGCCAGCCGGCGCAGTCGTTCAATGCGTTCGCGTTGAACGACAACGAGTTGTCGGGTGAGCTTCCGACACTTCATGAAATCCTGTACCTGCGCCGGGGCCTGACCCAGGCGGGCGGCAAGCTGCCGCTGTTCGACCTGGACGGTCAAAGCATCGACGAGGCGATCGTCCGTCGTTGCATCGACCGCGGCTGGGCCGAACCGTGGTTCAACAACCCGCTGAAGCCCGAGTGGCTGGTCTGCAAGCTCACGGCAGCGGGCCGGCGGGTTGCCCAAGCGCTGTAGATGCACCGGCTTTCCGTTCTGCTGGCTGCGATATTCGCCGGTTCGCCCGTTGCTGCCCAGACGCCATCACAGGTGGCAACGAACTGGGGTCTGCTTGGGACTTGGGCGCTGGATTGCGCCAAGGCGCCGGCTTCCGAGGCCTCCCAAGTCACCTACGTCGTGCGGAACGGACAGCTGTTCCTTGATCGCACCTTCGGCGCTGCGGGCAGTGACTCGAATCTCATTACCCACGGCACGGTCAGGGTGGACGGCATGATCGACATCACGATCGTGTTCGCCAACCACAACCAGACGCGGCAGAACGTGCTTGTGAGGGGGCCTGATGGCCGCATTCGCGAGTGGGAGAACCGCAACATCGACACCGGCGTCTACAACGTCCGCAACAGCCGCATGGACGGCGTGGAACTCCGGTGGTGGAGCCGTTGTCGTTGAGTTGAGCCCGAGCCGTTCGTGGCTGGCCTGCAAGGTCACGCCGGCGGGTGTCGCGTAACCAGCCAGGCGACGACAGCGGCTGCCACGAGCAGCGCGCCCGCCAGCAGGAAGGCGGCGCCGGGCAGGAACGCCAGCGTCCAGGCGAACAGGCCGGCGAAGAGGCCGGGCGCCAGGAGCCCGGCAATGCTGCGCGACGACGACAGCGCGCCCTGCAGCTGACCCTGCTCCGAGTCGCCGACACGGCGGGTCATCATGTCCTGGATGGCCGGGCCTGCGACGCTCCACAGCGCCAGGACAGGCAAGCTGCCCCAGAACCAGGGGCCGGTGGGGGCAAGACCGCAGATCGCCATTCCGATCCCTCCGGTCAGCAGACCGACGAGCAAGGCCCAGCGGGCGCCGATGCGGGCCACGATCGGGCCGATGAGCAGGCCCTGGACCACCGCGCTGCAGACGCCGAAGAAGGCGAGAGCCAAGCCGACCGTGAGCTCATCCCAGCCGTAGCGATAGCCAGCGTAGAGCACGAACACCGCCGGCAGGACCTGATGGGCGACGTTGGCCAGGAAGTCGACGGCGGCGAGCCCGAGAAGCTGGCGGTGCGAGGCGAGCAGGCGCAGCGAGCCGACCGGATTGGCGCGCTTCCAGGCGAACGCCATGCGCTTCTCGGGCGGCAGGGACTCCGGGAGGATGAACCAGCCGAACGCCGCGCTGACCAGGGAGGCCGCTGCGGCGAGCCAGAACGGCAGGCGCGGATCGACGCTGCCCAGCAGGCCGCCGATCGCGGGCCCGAACACGAAGCCCGCCCCGAAGGCGATGCCGACGATGCCGAACGCCTTGGCGCGCGCCTCGGGCTTCGTCACGTCGGCGATGTAGGCGTAGGCCGTGCTGATGGTGGCGGCTGTGATGCCCGAGATGACGCGGCCGATGAACA
>SCVT01000487.1 GCA_004296815.1 Reyranella sp.
CTGGCAAGTCTTCGCTGTTGAAGGCGGTGGCCGGGCTGCAGCCGTCGGGCGACGGCGCGCGCGTGGCGCTGGAGGGTCGCGATCTGATGGGCCTGCCGGCGCATCAGATCGTCGAGGCGGGTCTGGCGCTGGTCCCCGAGGGCCGCGGCATCTTCGGCGAGCTCACGGTGCGCGAGAACCTGATGCTGGGCGCCTTCGCCCGCCGCGCTCGGGCCGACGAGGTGCGCAACCGCGAGCGCGTGCTGGCGCTCTTCCCGCGCCTGGCGGAGCGGCTCGAGCAGACCGCGCGCACCATGAGCGGCGGCGAGCAGCAGATGGTGGCGATCGGCCGCGCGCTGATGTCGGCGCCGGAGATCCTGCTGCTCGACGAGCCCTCGCTCGGCCTCTCGCCGCTGCTCTGCGGCGAGCTGTTCCGGGCCCTGCAGCAGATCCGCGCCGACGGCATCTCCGTGCTGCTGGTCGAGCAGAACGCCAAGCGCAGCCTGGCCATCGCCGACCGCGGCTACCTGATCGAGAACGGCCGCATCGTGGGCAGCGGCATCGCCGCCGACCTCGCGCGCGATCCGGCGGTGCAGCGCGCCTATCTCGGCGGCGCAAAGTAGGGACGGCATGGGCATCCTCCAGGACAAGACCTGCATCGTGACCGGCGCGGCCGGGAGCCTGGGCCTCGCCAGCGTCCGCCGCTTCGTGGCCGAGGGCGCCCGGGTGATGATGGTCGACCGTGACCGCGACGCGCTGAACGCGGCGCTGAAGTCGCTGCCCGAGGGCCGCGCCACCGCCATGCTGGCCGATGTCGCGAGCGCCAAGGACACCGCGGCCTATGTGAGCGCCACGGTTGCGCGCTGGGGCCCGATCGATGTGCTGTTCAGCAATGCCGGCATCAGCGGCGTGGTCCGGCCGGTGACCGATTATCCCGAGGACGTGTTCGACCAGGTGCTGGCGGTGAACCTCAAGGGCTCCTTCCTTGCCTGCAAGCACGGCCTGCCGGCGATGCGCGACGGCGGCAGCATCGTCATGACCGCGAGCGTGGTGGGCGTCACCAGCGATCCCGGCATCGCCGCCTACGCCGCCTCCAAGCACGGGCTGATCGGCCTGATGCGCACGGTCGCCAAGGAGGCGGCCGGCCGCCGCATCCGCGTCAACGCCGTGGCGCCCGGGCCGATCGACAACGGCTTCCAGCGCGACATCGAGAAGGGGCTGACCCAGGCGCTGGGCACCGACGGCGGCAAGTTCCTGGATTCCGTCATTCCGCTCCACCGCCACGCGACGGCGGAGGAGGTGGCCGAGTCGGTGCTGTTTCTGGCGTCCGAGCGCAGTGCCTTCACCACCGGCAGCGTCCTGATGGCGGACGGCGGCATGCACGTCTGAAGAAACAAACGAAGGAGGAAGGGATGGAGTTCTGGCGCAACCTCAAGCCGATCGAGAAGGTCTTCCAGCCCGACGCGCTGCCGGAGGTCTACACCGCCGACGCCGCGACCGACGACGAACGCTACTACGTGCCGTTCACCGACACTGTGTCCTCACGGCCGCTCTGGATCTCGCCCAGCCAGAACAAGTGGTGCGACATCCTGATGGCCAAGTCGGCGGGGCTGGTGAACCGCCACTATCACCCGCACGAGGTCTTCGCCTACACGATCTCCGGCAAGTGGGGCTATCTCGAGCACGACTGGGTCGCGACCAAGGGCGACTTCATCTACGAGACGCCGGGCGAGGCGCACACGCTGGTGGCGCACGACCATCCCGATCCGATGAAGGTGTTCTTCATCGTCAAGGGGCCGCTGGTCTGGCTGAACGAAAAGGGCGACCCGGACGGCTATTTCGACGTCCACCAGTACATCGCGCTCTGCAAGGCGCATTACGACAAGGTCGGCCTCGGTTCGGCCCTGATCGACAAGATGTACCGGTAGGCTTTCGTCGTGAGCGCATGAGTTCTTCTCGCGAGAGACCCTGCCTTGAACCCGGTAATTCACTGCCAAGGTTAAGGGGGCAACGCAAAGAAGAACGGGTGGATCATGCCTGACGTCCGAACCATCGAGCCGAGCAAAGCCGCAGCCATCGCCGCCACCTCCTGGGTCGAGGCGCCGGTCCAGTATCTGGCCGACCTCAGCGTCAAGCCGGTGACCTACAACCCACCGGCCGGCACCGGCCTGCCGCGGCGCGACGGCAACTACCGCGACTTCAAGGTGCGCATCCACGATGCCCGCCCGCTGGTCGGCGACCTCTCGCTCGACCGCCAGGCCTTCATCCTGACGCACCACGACACCGAGGTCCGTGACTTCCTCGACGAGGAGGAGGTGCGCACCCGCTACCACGCCGAGGTAGAGGCGCTGATCAAGCGCGAGACCGGCGCGTCCAAGGTCGTGGTGTTCGACCATACCGTCCGCACCGCCGACCGAGCCCTGGAGCGCGGCCTGCGCACGCCAGTGCGCTCCGTGCACAACGACTACACCGAGAGGTCGGGCCCGCAGAGGGTGCGCGACCTGCTGCCGCCGGAAGAGGCCGAGCAGCGGCTGAAGAAGCGCTTCGCCGAATACAACGTGTGGCGCAACATCGACGACCAGCCGATCGAGATGGCGCCGCTGGGCTTCGTCGATTCCGAGAGCATCGCGCCGCGCGACCTCGCGGTCTGCGATCTGGTCTATGCCGACCGCACCGGCGAGATCTACCAGGGCGTCTACAACGCCGATCATCGCTGGTTCTATTTCCCGAAAATGACCCGCGACGAGGCGATCCTGATCAAGTGCTACGACTCGATGAAGGACGGCCGCGCTCGGTTCTCGCTGCACGCCGCCTTCGACGATCCGACGTCGCCCGCAAACGCGCGGCCGCGCCAGAGCATCGAGGCGCGCGCACTCGCGTTCTTCGACTAGGGCCTTCTTCGACTAGGGCCTTCTTCGACTAGACGTCGCGCGTCGGCGACGCCGCGGCGATCGTCTCGAGGTGCTCGACCAGCTCCTCGGGATTGCTGAAGAACGGCGAGTGGCCGCACTCCAGCTTCAGCACCTTGCTCGGCGTCATCTTCACCATCGTCCGCTGCAGGTTGATGCGGATGGCGTTGTCGTGGGTGCACTCGATGTACCAGCGCGGCACCGAACCGAAGCGCTCCTCGGTGAGCGTCACCGGCGTGGTAGAGATCGAGAGCGGCTGCGGGCGCAGGCGCTCCATCGCCTTATAGCGGTCCTCCGGAGAGACATCGGCGTAGAACAGGCTCGGCAGCTTGTCGCGCGCGAAGGTGTAGGTCTTGCCGTCGGGGCTGACCTGGCGCGAGAGGCGGAACATGGCGTCCGGTTCGAGCCCCGTCATGTCCTTGCCGCACTTGCCCGAGGTCGGCAGCAGCGCGCAGAGATAGACCAGCGCCTTGAGCTTGCGGCGCCGCGCCTCGGCGAGCTGGCTGATGGTGATGCCGCCCAGCGAGTGGCCGACCAGGATGACCTGCTCCTCCATCTTGTCGAGCAGCCGCGCCAGCTTCTCGACATTGTCGGCGAGCGTCACGTTGGCCGGCGGCGTCTGGTCCTTGCCGAGCCCCGGCAGGTCCGGAGCGCAGGCCTTGTGGCCGGCCGCTTCGAGCAACGGCACGACCTTCTCCCAGCACCAGCCGCCGGTGCAGGCGCCGTGGACCAGCAGGAACGTCGCCACGCCTAGGCCCTTCCGACGACGGTGCGCGCGCCGGCGGCGGGCACGAAGAAGTCGGGCATCAGCGGCGTGCCGGGGGAGACGGCGTACTTGTCGAAGTCGGTCACGCCCTCGGCCGTCAGCACCTCGTCGTCGATGAAGAAGTTGCCGGTGCACTGGCGCGCCGGGCGACTGAAGATCGCGTGCGCGGCGTCGGCCATGATCTCGGGCTTGCGGCAGGCCTTCATGCCTTCATCGCCGCCAAGGATGTTCTGGATCGCCGCCGTGGCGATGGCGGTTCGGGGCCACAGGCAGTTGAAGGCGATGCCCTTGCCCTTGAACTCCTCGGCCATCGCCCAGGCGAACACCGACATGCCGTACTTGGCCAGCGTGTAGGCCGGGTGGTTGGCGAACCACTTCACGTCGAAGTCGAGCGGCGGCGAGAGGTTCAGGACGTGAGCGTTGGCGGCCTTCCCGAGGTGCGGGATACACTTCTGCGAGACCATGAAGGTGCCGCGCGCGTTGATCTGGTGCATGAGGTCATAGCGCTTCATCGGCGTGGCGAGCGTGCCGGTCAGACTGATGGCGCTGGCGTTGTTCACCAGGATGTCGATGCCGCCGAACTTCGCGACCGTCTCGGCCACGGCCTTCTCCACGCTCTGCTCGTCGCGGATATCACAGGCGAGCGGCAGCGCCTTGCCGCCGGCCTTCTCGATCTCCTCTGCCGCGGTGAAGATCGTGCCGGGCAGGCGCGGGTCGGGCTTCACGGTCTTGGCCGCGATCGCGACATTGGCGCCGTCGCGCGCGGCACGGAGCGCGATCGCGAGGCCGATGCCACGGCTCGCGCCGGTGACGAAAAGGGTCTTGTTACCCAAGCTCATGGCGTCCCCAAGAAATCCTCGGGGTCTATAGCCGGGTCGGATAGGGCCCGCTAGTGTCCGCGCACTCAGGGGAGGCATGCATGAATCCGTGCTTCGAGACGGCCACGCGTCTTGCACGCGCCATACGAAACGGGCGGCTCAGCTCGGTCGAGGCGACCCAGGCGCACCTGGAGCGGATCGCTCGGGTGAACGGGCCGATCAACGCGCTGGTGG
The DNA here is from genome assembly GCA_004296815.1 of Reyranella sp. Classification (GTDB taxonomy): domain Bacteria; phylum Pseudomonadota; class Alphaproteobacteria; order Reyranellales; family Reyranellaceae; genus Reyranella. The sequence goes on from SCVT01000487.1 coordinate 4,707, forward strand.
TGGTCGATCGCGAGGGCGCGATGAAGGCCGCTCGTGCCGCGGATCGTGCACGCAGCGCCAAGAAGAAGCCGCTCGGCCCGCTGCACGGCGTGCCCATCACCATCAAGGAGGCCTTCGACGTCGCCGGCCTCAGGACCACGTCGAGCCATCCGCCGCTCAAGGACAATGTCGCGAAGGAGGATGCGAGCCTCGTGGCGCGCCTGCGTGCGGCCGGCGCGGTGATCCTGGGCAAGACCAATGTGCCCGAATTGTGCGCGGACTTTCAGACCGACAGCCCGATCTTCGGTACGACAAAGAACGCCTGGGACGCGCGACGCACCGCCGGTGGCTCGACCGGCGGCGGCGGTGTCGCGGTGGCGGCGCGCCTCTCGCCGCTGGAGCTCGGCAGCGACATCGGCGGCTCGGTGCGCAATCCCGCGCACTACAACGGCATCTTCTCCCTGAAGA
>SCVT01000488.1 GCA_004296815.1 Reyranella sp.
GTCGCGCATGACCTGGGGCCCGCGAATGGCGATCTCGCCCGCCTCACCGAGCGGCACGTCCTTGCCGGCATCGTCGAGGATGCGGATCTCGACGTTGGGCAACGGCAGGCCGATCGTGCCGGTATAGGCCTCCGAGTCGGTCGGGTTGCAGGTGATGCCCGACGAGGTCTCGCTGAGGCCGTAGCCTTCGCAGATCGGGCAGCCGGTGATGGCGAGCCACTTCTTGGCGACCGCTTCCTGCACCGCCGTGCCGCCGCCGTTCGAGATGACGAGCTCGGAGAAGTCGAGCTTGGCGAACTCGGCGTTGTTGGCGAGGCCGTTGAACAGCGTGTTCACCGCCGGGAAGACGTTGATCTTGTACTTGGCCAGCTCCTTGATCGTACCCGGCAAGTCGCGCGGGTTGGGGATCAGGATGTTGAGCGCGCCGGTGCGCATGCCGAGCAGCCCGCAAGTCACGAAAGCGAACACGTGATAGAGCGGCAGGGCGCAGACGATGGTGAGCTGGCCCGAGATCTTCCGGCGCTTGAGCCCCGGCTGCATCCACGCTTCCGACGCCAGCAGGTTGGAGACCAGTGTGCGATGGAGAAGCGTCGCGCCCTTGGAGACGCCTGTGGTGCCGCCGGTGTACTGCAGCACGGCGACATCGTCGGGACCGAGCTGCGGCTTGGCGAGGGTCATGCCGCGGCCGGCGCTCAGCGCGTCGTTGAACTTCACATGGCCAGGCAGCGACCAGGCCGGCACCATCTTGCGTACGTGACGCACGACGAGGTTGACGATCAGACCCTTGGGAAAGCCCAGAAGATCGCCCATCGAGGCGACGACGACGTGCTTCACCTGCGTATGGCCGATGACCTGCTGCAGGGTCGTCGCGAAGTTCTCGAGGATGATGATGGCCTGGGCGCCCGAGTCCTTGAGCTGATGCTCGAGCTCGCGCGCGGTGTAGAGCGGGTTGACGTTCACGGCAATGAAGCCCGCGCGCAGGACCGCCGCGACCGCCACCGGATACTGCAGCACGTTCGGCATCATGATCGCGACGCGATCGCCGCGCTTCAGGCCACGCCCCTGCAGCCAAGCGCCGAGGGCGGTCGACAGCTTGTCGATCTCGCCGAAGGTCAGCGCCTTGTCCATGCAGACATAGGCGCGGTTGTCGCGATGCTTGGTGAAGCTCTCCTCAAACAGCGAGACGACGCTGGGATAGGCCGAGGGGTCGATGTCGGCCGGCACGCCCGCCGGATAATTCTTGAGCCAGAACCGGTCCATGTCGTTTCCCCGCTATTGCTTGACCGAACAATAGCGCCCGAAACGAAAAAAGGCCCGTCCTCTCGGACGGGCCTTCTTCTCGGAAGAGGTATGCCTTAGGCGGCAGCCTTGGCGAACTTCTCGATGCGCTCCTGCACGGGGCGGACCGCGTCGTCGGCCGTCTTGCGGACGAACGCGCCGAGGTCCTGCGCCTGGGCGATGCGGGTCTCGATACGGCCGCGCCAGTACTTGGCCGAGACGTCGAACGCCTCGAGCGGCGACTTGGCGGCGAGGAAGTCGCGCATCGCGGCGAAGCCGGCGTCGGCGTCTTCCTTGGCGACCTCGAGCAGCTTCAGGCTGGCCTTGGCGGCATTGTCGCGGGCCTGCGTGGCCTGGACGTTGAGCTGCTCGGACGCGGTCTGCGCGGCCTTGCTGATCTGCTCGAAGCCCTCGGTGGCCTTGCGGACGCCGATCTGGGCGAACTCGCGGACGCGCTCGCCGGCGGCCTTGGTGGTCTCGGTGGCGTGCTCGATGACGGTGTCGATCGGGGCGGTGTTGGTGGTCATGGTTCGGTTCCTGGATGAATTGGGGTGGTGTGCTCTACGCGGTGACGGGGCGTATATGGGATCGCCATTGTGCGTTGCAACATGAATTTGTGCATTGCGGGAAGAAAAATAGATTATCTTTATAATTCAATAAGTTAATTTTCCATGGAAGCCAGCCCACTTGCCTTTACGAAGCCCGCCGGAGGACAGTCGGCCCAACGAGAATACGGGCGGACTGCGGGAGGGACGCCAATGGAACAGCAGCAGCAGCTTTCCGGAATCGACGCGTCATTCCTCTATCTGGAGACGCCCGAGACACCGATGCACGTGGCCGGGCTCACCTACTTCGAGCTGCCGCCCGGCTTCGAGGGCAGCTTCTACCAGCACTTCCGCAAGTTCTTCGAAAGCCGCCTGCACACCATCCCGATCTTCTCCAAGCGACTCGCCCCGTCGCTCTACGACCTCGACCATCCGGGCTGGGTGGACGAGGCCGAACTCGACCTCGACTACCATCTGCGCGAGACCGCGCTGCCCTCACCCGGCACCGAGGAGCAGCTCGAGGAAGTGATCTCGCGGCTGCACGCCAACACGCTCGATCGCAGCCGGCCGCTCTGGCAATTCTACGTCATCACCGGCCTCGCCAACGGCCAGGGCGTCCTCTACTCGAAGGTCCATCACGCCGCGATCGACGGCGGCGCCGGCATGGCGATCAACAAGGCGCTCTACGACGTGAGCGCGACGCCGCGCGACGTCGGGCCGCCGCCGCCCAAGCCCGCCGCTGCGGCGAACGCGCCGGTGTCACCGACCGCGGTCGATCCGGTGAAGGGCCTCGCAGACATCATGGGCAACATGATGCGCCAGCAAATGAAGCTCCTGCAGGCGGCACCCGACATCATGAACTCGATGACCAACGCCTTCCTCGGCAAGCCCGGCGAGACGCCGAAAGCGCTCGGCACGCTGCAGAGCCTGGTCAGCCAACTCCCAACGCTCAGCGCGCCGAAGACGCCGTTCAACGCCACGATCACCCGCGAGCGCAGCTACGCCGCGCGCACGATCTCGCTCTCCGATGCCAAGGCGATCGCCAAGGCGAGCGGCGCCAAACTGAACGACGTGGTGATGGCGGTGTGCAGCGGTGCCATCCGCCGCTACCTGCAGGAGAAGGGACTGCTCCCCGACAAGCCGCTGATCGCGGGCGTCCCGATCAGCCTGCGCGAGCCGGGCGACACGCGGCAGAACAACCAGGTCTCCGGCATGCTCTGCCAGCTCGCTACCGATGTCGCCGATCCGGCGGAGCGACTCAAGGCGATCGTGAAGTCGTCGACAGAGTCCAAGCAGATCGCCGGCACGTTCCGCGACGCCGTCCCGCAGGACTTCGCCTTCGTCGGCGCGCCGATCCTGCTGCAGCTCATGATGCTGGTCTATGGACGCAGCGGCCTCGCCGACAAGCTGCCGATGCCGATGAACGTCACGATCTCCAACGTGCCCGGCCCGCCGATGGCGCTGTACTGCGCCGGCGCCAAGGTGACGGCACTGCACCCTGTGTCGATCCCCGCACACGGTGCGGCGCTCAACATCACCGTGCAGAGCTACATGGATGCGCTGAATTTCGGCCTGACCGCCGACCGGCGCGCGGTGCCTGACGTCGGTCGCCTCGGTGACTACCTGGTCGAGGCCACGGACGAGCTCAAGAAGGCGGTTGTGGGCAGTTGAAACCCTTCCGCCCGATTCCGATATGTGAGACTCTTGCCGGAACGAACAAGGAGGCCCAATGACGGCTGCCGCTGAAGCGTTGCGTCCCCCCTCACGGACGCTGCTGTTCCTGGAAGGCCGCGCCTTGCAGGAGCTCGGCGCATTCATGCTGCTGCGGCCGTGGCTCGCCGCCGCGCCGCGCGGTGACGGTCATCCCGTGCTCGTGCTTCCAGGGCTCCTCGCCAGCGATCTCTCCACGCAGCCGTTGCGCTCCTTCCTCAAGGCCCAAGGCTACGCCGCCCATGGCTGGAAGCAGGGTCGCAATCTCGGCCTGCGCGAAGGCATCGAGGCCGGCATGCTCGACCGTCTCGACGAGCTCTGCGAGCGCTACGGCCATCGCAAGATCAGCCTGGTCGGCTGGAGTCTGGGCGGCATCTATGCCCGCCAGCTCGCCAAGCGCCGGCCCGACAAGGTGCGCTCCGTGATCAGCCTCGGCAGCCCCTTCACGGGCAGCCCGAAGGCGACGAATGCGTGGCGCGTGTATGAGTTCGCGTCGGGCCAGAAGGTGGACGACAGCGACCAGCATATCGCGGGGCCGCTCGCCGATCCTCCGCCCGTGCCGACCACGTCGATCTTCAGCCGCACCGACGGGATCTGTGCTTGGCAGACCTGCCTCAATGTCGAGAGCGAGCAGGTCGAAAACATCGAGGTCTACGGCAGCCATTGCGGACTCGGCCATCATCCGGCGGCCGTCTATGCGGTCGCCGACCGTCTCGCCCAGCCCGAAGGCCAGTGGAAGAAGTTCGACCGGTCGGGCTGGAAGAGCGTCGTCTTCCCCGACTGGAAGCGCTCCTAGGACTTCTTCTCCACGCTGGTGCGGATCTCGTCGTAGGATTCCTTCATCCGCTCCTGCACGATCTTGAACGCCTCGGTGCTCGACTTCTGCACCAGCTCCGCGATGTCGCGCGTATTGGAGATCGCGGCTTCCATCGCCTTCTTGGCGAACTCGGCCTGCTTGGTCATCACGTCCTGCGGACTGCCGCCCGGCTTGTAGCTCTGCGCCATCTCGGTGACGTCCTTGATCGTCGCCTCGAAGATCTCGCGCTGCTTCTTGGCGATGTCGTTGGCTCCGCCCGCCATCGCCTGCCATGACCGGGTCATGGCCTCCATGTTCTTCTGGTGATGTTCCATGATCTTCGTCATGTCGAAGGCGGGGACCTTGAACTGCTCACCCAGCTTCTTGAACATGTCGGTGAAGTTCTGTTGGGCGTCGGCCATTTGAACCTCCTGTGAATTAGAAGCGCAGCTTCAACCCCTGCTCCAGCGCATGCAAGGCCAATCCGGCCAGGCCGCCGATCATGGCACCATTGAAACGGATATATTGCAGGTCGCGACCCACGGTGAGCTCGATGCGGCCGATCAGCACGTCGATATCCCACGACTTCACCTGATCGGCGATGAAGCGGCCGACGCCGCTCTTCTGGCTCTCCACGAAGTCGGCGAGAACCCGCACCATGCCGCGGTTGATCTCGGCGCGGATCGCGGGGTCGCGTGCCAGCTGGCTGCCGACGTCGACCAGCATCGCCTCGAGCTGGCGCCGGATCTGGCTGTCCTCGCCGCGCGCGTCCTGCTCGAGGAAGGTCCGCAGGCTCTCCCACGCCCCTTCCGCCACGGTCGCGATCTCCTGGCGCGCCAGCAGGTCGCGCTTCAGGGTCTCGGCACGGCGCGCGAAGGACTGCGAGTGGCGCAACCGCTCGATGAAGCCTGACACGAAACTGTCGAACTCGCGCCGCAGCGGATGGTCCTTCTCCGCCCGCGCGTCCTGGATGAACGCCGTCGTGGAGGCGACGATCTTGCGCAGGAGATAGGCGTCGGCACGGTAGAGGTTGAACAGCGCCGGCAGCTCCTGGCGGATCTTCTCGCGCAGCGCGGCAAGCGTCTCCTCGTTGGCCAGCACCTTCTCCAGCGCCCCCAACAGCTCGTCGAGCAGGCGCTGGTGCCTGCCCTTCTCGGTCACCGCGCTCAGCAGCCCGGCCGCCAGCGGCGCGAGCTCGATTCGCTCCAGCTCGGCCTTGACCCGCTCGCCGATGAAGCCCTTGAGGCCCGATTGGTCGATCGAGGCCAGCGCCTGCGGCACCAGCCGCATCACGAAGCCCGCCAGCGCCGCCGAGCGTTCGCGGTCGCTCAGCCATTCCGAGACGAGGGCCGCGAAATCGACGTCGCGGAGCCGCGCCTCGACGGGCTCGGGCGCCAGGAAGTTGGTCTCGATGAACTCGCCCAGGTTCTCGGCGATGCGCTGGTGGTTGCGCGGCACGATGGCGGTGTGCGGAATCGGCAGGCCAAGCGGTCGTCGGAACAGCGCAACGATCGCATACCAGTCGGCCAGCCCGCCGACGGTCGCCGCCGCCGCGAAGGCCGCAACGTAGCCCCAGGCCGAGTGACGCGGTTCGTAGTGCCGCGCGACGATGAAGAGCGCGGCGGTGAAGACCAGCAGCAGTGTCGCTGCGATCTTGACGCGCCGAAGGTCGCGGGCGCGTTCCCGGTCACGCTCGCTGGACGGGATCAGCTGCTCGCCCACACGTCCAGCACGTAGCGATTGTCGGCCGCGAGCCTCGCCATCCAGGCCTCGCCCGCCGCCTCGTCGGCGCCGGTTCTTTCCCGGTGCATGGCGATCAGCGCGCGCTTCACGTCGGGCTCCATGCGGCCACCGTCGCCGCAGACATAGACGATCGCGCCCTGGTCGAGCAGCGACGCCACCTTGTCCGCCTTTTCCTTCAGGAGATCCTGCACGTAGGCCTTCTTCCCGTCATGACGCGAGAACGCAACGGCAAGGTCGACGTTGCCAGCGTCGGCCTGCTCCTTCAGCTCCGCGGCATAGATGTAGTCCTGATCCGGATGACGGCAACCGAAGAACAGCAGCGCCGGGCCGAGCGTGCGGCCCTGTGCCTTGAGCGCAGCACGCTCGCGCAGGAAACCGCGGAACGGCGCGAGGCCGGTGCCGGGCCCGATCATGACGATCGGCGCCGCGGGATCGACGGGCAGGCGGAAGCCCACCTTGGTCTCCTTCACGAAGGCCTGCACCGTGCCGCCGGCCGCCTGCCGCGAGAGGTGGTTTGAGCAGACGCCGTGATAGATGCCGCCGCCAGATCGCGCCGGGCCTTCGACCACCGCCACCGTCACCGAGCAGCGCGCGCCGTCGGCGATCGGCGAAGACGAGATCGAGTAATAGCGCGGCGTCATCAGCGGCATCATCTCGATGAAGGCCGCAAAGGGCAGCTCGCAGGCGGGATATTCCTCGAGCAGGTCGAGGACCGACTTGCGCTTGCTCAGCACCTCGGCGCGGAAGTGATCCTCCTCCAGGAGCGCCTCGAGCTTGGGCCGCGTGAAGGGACAGCGCGTGTTCTGCGCCATCGCCTGGATCTGCTTGCGTGTCGCGGGCAGCTGCAGCTCAAGATAGTCCGAGAGCAGGCGATGGACGGAGATCGCCTCGCCCACCGGCAGCGCGGCACGGCGACCTTCCGGTGCCGTCAGCAGCACATGCGCGCCGGGCGCGAAGCCGAAGCGGCGCACGGCACGTTCGACCAGCGCCGCCCCGTTCTCGGGCACGATGCTGAGATGATCGCCGGCGCGATAGCTGACGCCGTCGGGCAACAGGACTTCGATATGCCGCGTGCTGCGGCCCGAGGCGGCGGCGTTCTGCAGCTCGCGGTTGGCCAGGACCTGCATCGGCAGCGCGCCGTGACCGCCGATAATCGGATTGGCCGGCGGCTTGTCGACCGGCTGGACCTGATAGAGCGGTTCCTGCGCGGCGGCTGCCTCCAGGTCGAGCTTGATGCCCAGCGTCTCGGCGACGGCCGGCAGCATCGGCTCGTACCAGTCCTGGAAATTGCCATCGAGGTCTTCGCGGGCGTCGCCCTCGCCGCGGGCGTAGATGCGCTCGGCGCCTCGTGACGCCATCAGCTCGTCGAGCTGGCGCGGGATCGACTGGTAGGTCGAGGCCCAGTCGCGGTTGCCGCATCCGAACACCGTGAAGCGCACGCCCTTCAGCGCGTCGGCCGACGCCGCCTGCAGCGCCTTGATGAACTGGCCGGCATTGTCCGGCGGCCCGCCATTGTAGGAGGCGCAGACGATGGCGACGGCCCCCTCGGTCGGCAGCTTGCCCGCCATGTCGTCGAGGCTCGCGAGCGTCGTGGCGAAGCCTGCCGCCTCGGCATCCTCGGCGATCGAGCGCGCCAGCTCCTCGGCCGTGCCCATGTTGGAGCCGAACAGGACGGCGAGCTTGCCGCCGTGGCTGGCGGCCGCCTTCTTCGGCGCCTTTCGGGGCGCGGGCTTGGCCGCCGCGACCGAGGCGCCGGTGCCACGGACCACGTCGGGCCGCAGGCGGACGCGCATCGTCAGCCCGTCGGGCTTGATGGTGAGCGACTCCTTGATCTTGAGCTGGTAGCGCGTGTGGTCGACCAGCCGGAAGCGCTGCAGGATCATGCCGATGACCAGCGTCGCCTCGGTCATGGCGAACTGGCGGCCGATACAGGCGCGCTGGCCGTTGCCGAACGGCTTGAAGGCGTGCGGCGGCATCTTGGCCTCGCGCTCGGGCGCGAAATTGTCGGGATTGAAGACCTCGGCCTGCGGACCCCACACCGACTTGTCGCGATGGAGCATCGCCGTCAGCACGGTGACGAAGGTGCGCTTGCGAAGCTTGTATTTCCCGCCGATCGTCTCGTTCTGGTACGGGTAGAGGCCGAAGGCCGGCGCCGTCGGCCACAGCCGCAGCGACTCCTTCAGGATCTGGCCGATATAGACGAGCTGGTTGACCTGTTGCGCCGTGGGCTTCGCATTGACGTCGCGGCCCAGCACGCGGTCGACTTCCTCGTAGGCCTTCTGCAGCACGTGCGGATTGTTCAGCAGGAAGTAGATCGCGAAGGACAGCATCCCGCTCGTGGTCTCGTGGCCCGCGATCAGGAACGTGTTCATCTGGTAGCGGATGTTGACGTCGTCCAGCCGCTCGCCGGTCTGCTTGTCCTGGCCGCTCAGCATGAAGCCCAGCAGGTCGGGCTTGGCCGTGTCGTCTGCCGGCACCTCGCGGCGCTCGCGGATGATGCGGTCGGCGATGCCGTTCATGAAGCCGACATCCTGCTCGAGCTTCTTGCGGCTCTTGCGCTGGGTGATGTCCTCCAGCGGCAGGCCGCGCATCTTCATGACGGCTTCGAGCGC
>SCVT01000489.1 GCA_004296815.1 Reyranella sp.
GTCCAGTTCAACGGCGAGTCGGTGGCGCCGGCCGCCGCGTCCTGCAGCCATGTCTTCGTGTCCACGGAAAGCGCGCTCTACACGCTGGACGCGACAAGCCTGCAGATCGTGGCCAGCCATTCGTGGCGCGGCGGCGGTCTCTCCTCGCCGGCTATCGCAGCGAACGGCACCGTCTACGCCCTCGCCGGCGGAACGCTGTCGATCTTCCGTGGTCCCCCCGGCCCGCCGCCGACGACCGCCTTCACCTGCACGCGGCCCGGCACAAACCCCACGTCCGGCGGCACGACTGGAGGTCCCGGCGGCGGCCCTGGTGGCGGCCCCGGTAGTGGTGGCGTCGCGCCGCGCTGACGCGCAACGATGGGCCGCTGCTGCCGTTGCGGTGGGTCGACCCGATCCATCCGCCAAGGAGATCACGTGGCCAAGCTGATCGCGATCGTCCTCGTGGGCAGCCTCGCCGTGGCCTGCTCCTACGAGGAAGAGCGCGTCGTGGCGCCGGCCAGCACGCCCCCCGTCACGACGCGCTAGTCGCGCCGGCGCAACCTCGATTCCTGCCGCCCGTTGTAGCGGGGATCGAGGAGGCGCAGATGGGCTTGCTGGACATTCTCGGAGGATCGCGCGGGCGCGGGCCCGCCTCGCCACTGGCCATGGCCCTGCTGGGCCTGCTCGCGTGGAAGGGCATCAAGGGCACAGGCGGCACGTCGCAGAAATCAGCGCCCGCCACGGGCGGCCTCGGCGACCTGTTCGGCAACAGCCCGCTCGGCGGCCTGTTCGGCGGCGCGTCGAGCGAAGCGAAGCCCACCGACGGCACCACGCGCGGCATCATCGGCGCGTTGCTGACCGGCGGGCTGCTAGACCTGGTCAAGCAGTTCCAGGCCGCCGGCAAGGGCCGCACCGCCGAGTCGTGGGTCAACACGGGCACCAACGAGCCCATCACGCCCACCGATCTCTCGAAGGTTCTGACGAACGAGCAAGTCGACTTCCTGACCGAGCGCACCGGCCTGTCGCGCGACGAGCTGCTGCAGGGCCTCAGCGAGAAGCTGCCGCGGGCGGTCGACGAGCTCACGCCGCAAGGCCGCGTGCCGACGCCCGAGGAGATGAACCGCGCCGTCTGAGGGCTGCGGCAACTGGCAGCAACGCAGCCACGATCCCGTCCTTGTTGCCGCCGCATTGCGCTGGCGTATGGGGCCCGTTCGCCAACAACACGGGACCTCCGATGCGCCGCCTGATGCTCGCCGCCGCCTCCCTCCTCACGCTCGCCGCCTGCTCGGGCCAGGGCTATTCGGTGAACTCGGAGTATGAGTACCCGCGCCAGGTCGCGCAGACGGGCAAGCTCTACGCCGCGCGCGACGCCTGCCTGAAGCGCAACGTTCAGCCGTTCGTCAACGGCCCGGCCGATCCCGAGACGGCGGCGCGCATCGTCGCCGCCACCTGCGAGATGGAAACCGCGAAGCTGATCGCCGTCAGCAATCCGAGCGGTGCCGCCGACGTCGCCGAGGCGATCCGCAAGGACAGCGAGTTCCGCGCGACCGGCATCCTGCTGCGCGCCCGCGGCGCGCCGCAGACGAACTAGGCAACCAGCCTACTTGGCGGCGACGATCTCGATCTCGACGAACATGCCCGGATCGGCGAGGCCCGACACGACGATCAGCGTCGCGGCCGGGAACGGCTCCTTCAGGAACTTGGCGCGGGCTTCGCGGTAGGGCGCGATGAAGCGCGTGTCGGTGATGAAGCCGGTCGCGCGCACGATGTTGCCGTAGCCCATGCCCGCGCTCTTCAGGATGTTGCCGATGTTCTTCCAGGTGAGCTCGCACTGCTTGTCGATGCCCGGCGCGAGGCGGCCCTTGGCGTCGTAGCCGACCTGGCCCGCGAGGAAGAGCAGCCGCGCCTCGGGCGGCACCTCGACGCCGAGACTGTACTTGCCGGTGAGCGCGACGGACTTTGGATTGTGGAACTTGGCCAAGCGAACCTCCCATTGATCGAGGAGGCGCACGCTTCCAGTCGTCGGGCTGCGATGCAAGCCTATTTGTCGTCGTGTGCCGCCGGCACGAGTGCCCACGCAGCGACCGCGGCGAGCACCGAGGCGAGGGCGGCCACGGCGAAGGCGAGCGGCGCGGAGTGCGCCACGAGGATGCCGCCCAGCGCCGAGCCCAGCGGCAGGCCCGACATGTTGAAGCTCATGGAAACGGCGAGCACGCGGCCGAGCCAGGCCGGGTCGGTGCGGCGCTGCCGCAGCGACAGCACGCCGACATCGACCGGCCCCTCGAAGAAGCCCACCAGGACCAGGCCGACGGCGAGGCCCATGAGGCCGAAGCTCGCACTGACCGGCCAGATCGCGACGGCGGTGGCGAGCGCGCCGAGCGCGATGAACTGCCGCTCGCGACCGATCGTGCGGAGATGACCCGCCCAGAGGGCGCCGAGGCCGCCGGCGAGACCCGCCGCGGCCCACATGCCGCCGACGACGGAGTCGGCGAACGCGCCGGCGCCGAGGTCGCGCACCACGACCACCGGCACGGCGACCACCAGCACGCCCCAACTGACCTGGAACAGCGCATAGGAGATGGCGAGATTTCGCAGCGACACGTGACGCACGACGTAGAGGACGCCCGCCAGCGCGTCGCCGGCCAGCGTTCCCACGGCCGCCACCGCCGACGTCGACGTGCGACGCACGAGCGGCACGAAGCTGAGGCTCGCCGCCGCATAGAGCACCACGATCGTCAGCAACGTGGCCTGCGCACCCGCGAAGCCGAACAGCACGCCCGTCACGGCGGGTCCCGCGACGTTGATCAGGGCGTAGGTGCTGGTGTCGAGGGCGTTGGCGAGATCCAGCGCCTCCTTCGGGACGAGGCGCGGAATGAGGACGCGGACACCGGCCGTGCCGAGCGGGCTGGTGAGCGAATAGAGCGCCACGAGCCCCAGGACCAGCGGCGCCGTCACCAGGCCGGCGATGTCGACGGCGGCGAGTGCCAACAGCAGGGCCGCACTCGCCGCCATGTCCACGACGATCGCCTTGGCGGCGCCCATCCGGTCGAGCAGCGCGCCCGCCAGTGGACTGACCACGAGGCCGGGCGCCATCGACGCGAAGGCGACCCAGCCGGCGAGCACCGGCGAGTCGAAGCGCTCCAGCACGTAGAGCACGATGGCCAGCACGAACATGCGGCCGGCCAGGCGCGACAGGCATGCCGCCAGGAACAGCTCGGGCATGCCCGGGAGGCGCAGCAGTCCCCGATAGGTCAAAGCCCCTCTCCCGACAGAGGCCGCCGCCTACTTCGCTGCGACCACCTCGACCTCGACGAACATGTTCGGATCCGCGAGGCCCGCGACCACCAGCAGGGTCGAGGCGGGATAGGGCGCGTCCTTGATGAACTGGTCGCGCACCGTGCGATAGGGCCCGATGTAGCGGCTGTCGGTCAGAAAGACCGTCACCTTCACGATGTCCTTGTAGCCCATGCCGGCCGACTTCAGGACCTGGGCGATGTTCTTCCAGACCTGCGCCGCCTGCTTCTCGAAGGTGGGCTGCAGCTTGCCCCTGGAGTCGGTGCCGACCTGGCCCGAGACGTGAAGGATGCGCGCGCCCGGCGGAATCTCGGCGCCGAGGCTGTACTTGCCGGCCACCGGGACCGCGGGGGGATTGTGGAACTTGATCGCCATAAGGCCTTCTCCCATGTAAGGAGGCGCACGGTTTCAGGTCGGAGAGCATGACGTCAAGCGCCAAGCCCGTTCACATCGTCGGCGGCGGCCTCGCGGGCAGCGAGGCGGCATGGCAGCTCGCCTCGGCGGGCGTGCCGGTGGTACTGCACGAGATGCGGCCGGTGCGCGGGACCGAGGCACACGTCACGGAGTCGCTCGCCGAACTGGTCTGCTCCAACTCGTTCCGCTCCGACGATGCCGCGAACAATGCCGTCGGCGTGATCCACGAGGAGATGCGCCGCGCGGGCTCGCTGATCATGCGCGCGGCCGACACGCACAAGCTGCCGGCCGGCGGCGCGCTGGCGGTCGACCGCCACGGCTTCTCGGCGGCCGTTCAGGAAGCGCTGCTCGCCCATCCGCTGGTGACGCTCGAGCGCGGCGAGGTCGCAGGCCTGCCGCCCGAGGACTGGGACAGCGTCATCGTCGCCACCGGCCCCCTCACCTCGCCGGCGCTGGCCGAGGCGATCGGCAAGCTCACGGGCGAGGAGTCGCTCGCCTTCTTCGACGCCATCGCGCCAATCGTGCACCACGAGAGCATCGACCAGTCGATCGCCTGGAAGCAGTCGCGCTACGACAAGGGCGGCCCTGGTAGCGAAGCGGGCGGCGACGGCGCCGACTACTACAACTGCCCGATGGACAAGCCGCAGTATGAGGCGTTCGTCGCGGCCCTGCTGTCGGGCGACAAGATGGAGTTCAAGGAGTGGGAGGCGAGCACGCCCTACTTCCAGGGCTGCCAGCCGATCGAGGTGATCGCGTCGACGGGACCGCAGAGCCTGCGCTTCGGACCGATGAAGCCCGTGGGCCTGCGCGATCCGCGCACCGGCCACCGGCCATGGGCTGTCGTTCAGCTCCGCCAGGACAATGCACTCGGCACGCTCTGGAACATCGTGGGCTTCCAGACCAAGCTGAAGCACGGCGAGCAGACGCGCATCTTCCGCACGATCCCAGGCCTGCAGAACGCCGAGTTCGCGCGGCTGGGCGGGCTGCACCGCAACACCTTCCTGAACAGCCCGCGCCTGCTCGACGGCACGCTGCGCCTGAAGGCGCTGCCGCGGCTGCGCTTCGCGGGCCAGATCACGGGCTGCGAGGGCTATGTCGAGAGCGCGGCGGTCGGCCTGATGACCGGGCGCTTCGCGGCGGCCGAGCGGCTGGGCCTCGCGACAAGCGCGCCGCCGCCCACCACGGCGATGGGCGCGCTGCTGGGCCACATCACCGGCGGCGCCGATGCGACCACCTTCCAGCCGATGAACATCAATTTCGGCCTGTTCCCGCCCATCGAGGGCGCGTTCAAGGGCAAGGAGCGCAAGCAGGCCCTCGCTGCGCGGGCGCTCCAGGATTTCGACACCTGGTTGGGACGTCATCATGCGCCTCTTGCAGCCTGATCCCGCCGCGGCCCTGCTCGGGCTGCGGGCCATGAAGACCGTCGCCTCGGCCGGCGAGCCGATGAGCGCGGTGCGACGGACCCTGCTCGACGCGGCACGGCGCGTGATCCTGAGGATCGACGCCGATATCGACGCGCTGCAGCCGATACTGCCCTCCGAATTCGCGGCGGGCTTTCCCGAAGGCCCGCTTCGCGAGCAGTTCACCAACGGCATGATGGTGGTCGCCCTGGCCGACGGCGTGCCGTCGCGCGAGATGGTGGCCAAGATCGAGGCGTTCGCCAAAGCCATCGGCGTGTCGACGCCGGCGCTCACCGACATCAGGCTGCTCGCCGAGCAGCACATGACCTTGTTCAAGCTCGACTTCCTGCGGCGCAGCCAGATCGCCGACATCATGAAGAACCAGCTCGAGCAGAAGGGGCCGCTCGGGCTCGCCAAGGCCGTGCTGACCATGCGCGGCGTCATGGAGGATCCGGCGCTGGCGGCGCGTTACCGCGCCTGGAACGACCTGCC
>SCVT01000490.1 GCA_004296815.1 Reyranella sp.
GCTCTTCCGATCTGGTACGTGCCCTCGGAGAATCTCGTCGGCCGCGCCGAGTTCATCTTCTTCTCGCACGATCCCTCGGCCGCCGGCTGGCTGGAGCCGTGGAAATGGCCGCAGGCGATTCGCTGGAACCGCTTCTTCATGGCAATCAACTGAGTTCGACCGACGTCGACCTGGCGGCGCTGTCGAAGGAGCTCGGTCATGCGTTCTCGCGGGCCGCGCTCGCCGTCGAGGCGCTGACGCACCGCAGCGCGCTGGACCGTCAACCCGAGCTGAAGGCCGCCTTCCCGAACGGCAACGAGCGGTTGGAATTCCTGGGCGACCGCGTGCTCTCGCTCGCGATGGCCGATCTCCTGTTGAAGCGTTTCCCGGGCGAACGCGAGGGCGAGCTGGCGCGCCGTCATGCCGCGCTGGTGCGGGCCGAGACCCTGGTCGAGATCGCCACATCGATCGGCCTCGGCAGCCACCTGAGGCTGGGCGATTCCGAGCGCGCGCAGGGCGACAAGGTGAAGCCCAACATCCTGGCCGACGCGCTCGAGGCGCTGCTGGGCGCGATCCTGCTGGACGCGGGTTTCGCTGCAGCGGCGGCATGCGTGCAGCGCCTGTGGGGCGAGCGCGTGAGCGAGCAAGTCACGGCCCCGCGCGACCCGAAGACGACGCTGCAGGAATGGGCGCAGGCCCGACGCCTGCCGCTGCCGGCCTATCGCGAGGTCGAGCGCGAAGGCCCGCCGCATGCTCCGGTGTTCGTGGTCGACGTCGTGCTGAAAGGCCATGATCCGGCACGTGGTCGCGGCGGCAGCAAGCGCGAGGCCGAGCGGCTGGCGGCAATGGAGATGCTGGAACGGCTGGAGCGCACATGACGACAGAAAATACACGCGCCGGATTCGTGGCCGTGGTCGGCGCGCCCAACGCCGGCAAGTCGACCCTGGTCAACGAACTTGTCGGCTCCAAGGTGAGCATCGTCTCGCCCAAGGTCCAGACCACGCGCATGCGCGTGATCGGCATCGCCATGGCGGATGCGCCCGACGGCGCGCGTGCCCAGGTCGTGCTGGTCGACACGCCAGGCATCTTCCGCGTGGCCAAGCGTCGCCTGGAGCGTGCCATGGTCGCGGCGGCCTGGCAGGGCGCACAGGATGCCGATCTGGTGGCGCTGGTGGTCGATGCCGAGCGCGGCATCGGACCGGAGACGCAGGCGATCGCCGAGCGGCTCAAGGAAACGAAGTCACCGCGCATTCTGGTGCTGAACAAGATTGATCTGGTCGCGCGCGAGAAGCTGCTGGCGCTGACCGCCGATCTCAATGCCATCGTGCCGTTCGAACGCACCTTCATGGTGAGCGCTCTCAAGGCCGATGGCGTGGGCGACCTGTTGAAGGCTTTCGCCGAGGCCGTGCCGGCGGGACCCTTTCTCTATCCCGAGGACCAGGCGGCCGACCTGCCGCTGCGCCTGCTGGCGGCCGAGGTGACGCGCGAGCAGGTGTTCCTGCAGCTCCACCAGGAACTGCCCTACGAGGCCGCAGTCGAGACCGACAAGTGGGAGGACCGGCCCGACGGCAGCGTCCGGGTCGAGCAGACGATCCACGTGCAGCGCGAGGGCCAGCGCGCGATCTTCCTCGGCAAGGGCGGCGCGCGCATCAAGCAGATCGGCGCACGCGCGCGGCACGAGCTGGGACAGATGCTGGAGCGGCCCGTGCATCTCTTCCTGCACGTGAAGGTGAGCGAGCGCTGGGCCGACGACCCCTCGCACTACCGCTCGATCGGTCTCGACTACGACCCTAAGTCGGGTTGAGCTCGAGCGTGTGAAGGGCCGTCCCCGTCGCATCGCGGTGGGACACGGTCATGGCGGCGGTCCGGCCGTCGATGCGCA
>SCVT01000491.1 GCA_004296815.1 Reyranella sp.
GAGCGCCGGGAATATGGGTGCTTTGCGGCGGCCCCTGTAAGCCCGCCGTAAGCCCGCCGTCGGCTGGCCTTGACGAGAGGATAGGAGTGTACTATCTATAAATCCTATTCCTGTCAGGAGGCCCCATGAAACCGCAAGAAGCCCTCTACGTCCTCGAGAACCTGAGCGGCATCTACGTGGCGCAGATCTATCGCGACATGCCGCGCGAGCAGCTCGTGGCACTGGTCAAAGAATGCGAGCGCCCCACCCCCGACGAGGTCAGCGAGAAGGCCCTGCAGCGCTGGGCCCGGGAGCCCTTCCGCCGGCCGGGCCAGGTCGATCCCAAGGGGAAGAAGGAAGAGCCCGTGGTCGAGGCACCCCTGCCGATCGAAACCGCGGAGCCGGAAACCGCGGTGACCCGCGCCATCGCGAAGGAAGGACGGCTCTCGACCCCGGCGCGCCGCCGCGCTGCCTTCCGACACCATTTCGCGCGCTGCCGGTCGGTCGTGGCGGCGGCCGCCCGGACCGGCGTCGACAGCCGCACCGTCCGCCGCTGGCGCAAGGCCTTCCCGAAGTTCGCGGCCGATCTCGACGCCATCGTCGCCGAGCGCCGCCGTGAGGCGATCGAGAACGTCGTCCTCGCCGCCGGCCATGTCGAGATCAGGCCGATCTTCTATCGCGGCCGGCGCCTCGGCCATCACACGCGCCGCGACCGCACGCTCGACCTCTACCTGCTGAAGCAGGCCGACGCCGAGGCGCGCCGGGCTGAGAGGCAACAGGCCGAGGATTTCGAAGCGCGCGTGTCCGCCGAGGTCGCGCGGCGCCTTTCGGAAATGTCCGCTTTCGACGGACATCGCGCGGCCCCGGCGCACGAGGAATTCGACTGCGTCTCCAACGAGTTCGTGCCCGCGCCGCGGGACATCGCCCTCGCGCGCTAGCGTCCGGGAAAATGTCCGCTTTACGCCGCGGGCAACGTGACCGTGAAGGTCGAGCCCTTGCCGGGCGTGCTCTGGATGTCGAGGCGGCCGCGGTGACGGTTGACCACGTGCTTGACGATGGCGAGGCCGAGGCCGGTGCCGCCGAGCTGGCGCGAGCGCGCGGTGTCGACGCGGTAGAAGCGCTCGGTGAGGCGCGGCAGGTGGGCGGCCGGGATGCCGTCTCCCTCGTCGCTCACCGCGACGGCGATGCGGCCGCCGCCGAACGGTTTGGCCGCAACCTTCACCGCAGTCGACGGCCGCGCGTACTTGACCGCGTTGTCGACCAGGTTCTGGAACACGATGGTGAGCTCGTCGGAATCGCCCACCGCGCGCGGCAGGCCAGGATCGAGCTCGAGCTCGATGCGGACGTTGCGCGAGGCGGCCTTGAGCTGCAGCAGGTCGAGCACCGAGCGCAGCACGCGTTCGAGATCGACGGCGGCGTCGGGCCGGGCATGCTCGTGCTGCTCGATGCGCGACAGCATCAGGAGATCGTCGACCAGGCGGCGCATGCGGTCGGCCTGCTCGCCCATGATGCCGAGGAAGCGCTCGCGCGCGGCGGCATCGTCGCGCGCCGGCCCGCGCAGGGTCTCGATGAAGCCAGCCAGCCCGGCGATCGGCGTCTTGAGCTCGTGGCTGGCGTTGGCCACGAAATCGGCGCGCATGCGCTCGGCGCGCCGGAGCGCGGTCGTGTCGTGCAGCACGACCAGCGCCAGCGAGCCGTCGGCCGCGGCGCGTGGCAGGCGGCGAAGATGGGCCATCATGTCGAGCTCGGGCGGACCCGCCAGCACCAGCTCGACGGCGCTCTGGTCGGGCCGCGCGAAGTTGCCGTCGGCGCCGGTCTCGAGCAGCGCGTCGATGGCGGCGAGCAGCTGCGGCTGACGCAGCACGGTCGAGACGTCGCGTTCGGGCCCGGCATTGCCGAGCAGCAGGGCGGCGGCGAGGTTGGTGCGCACGATGCGGCGCTGGCGGTCCAATGCGATCAGCGGATCCGGCAGGCCGTCGACGATCGCCTGCGCCGAAGCGGCAAGGCTGTCCATCGAGGCACGCTGGCGGCGCCAGCCGGTCGACAGGGTCGCCGCCGCGGTGGCGAGCTCCTCGGTGGCGGGCGCGAAGGCGAGCCGCGGCATCAGCGGCTCGCGCTCGTCCGACAATTCGCCCACGAAGCGGGCGAAGGTCGCGAGCGAGGCGAGGTAGCGCTGCACCAGGAAGACCGTAACGACGGCAATGCCCGCCATGGCGAAGAGCGTCGCGCGGCCGGCGAGCTCGTCCAGCCACCACAGGATCGCGAGCGCGCCCCACGACGGCGCCAGCGCCACGGCGTTGGCAATGAGGGTGCGGCGGAACGGGATCGCCTGGTCGGCCATGCGCCGACTATAGCGGGCTTATGTTACGCGCGGTGCGAAGAAGCGGATGGCCGCGAGGCCGAACACGAAGCCCGCGATGTGCGCCACCCAGGCGATCGATTCGCCGCCCGCGCCCGGCGCGCCGCCGAACAGGCCGAAGAAGACGTTGAGGCCGATCCAGATGGCGGCCACCGGCAGCAGCGACGTCAGGCTGCCGACGTAGCGCATCAGCATCAGCACCGCGCCGAACACGCCGCTGATCGAGCCCGAGGCGCCGACCACGGGATCGGGCGAGTCGGGATAGACCAGGATGTGGACGGCGCCCGCGACGATGCCGCAGACGAGGTAGAAGGCCACGAACCGCTTCACGCCCAGGAGCCGCTCGACCGGCGCGCCGAAGGCCGCGAGCGTCAGCATGTTGATGCCGAGATGCATCCAGCCGCCGTGGATGAACTGGTAGGTGATGGGCGCGGCGATAAGCGACAGCAGGTCGCCGTTGCCCGACGTGTAGGCGAGCGGCACCAGGCCGAACTGCACCAGGATGTCGAGGTCGGCCTGCTCGGGCAGGAGCTGGCGCACGAGCTGGATGGCGACGTTGATGCCGATCAGCCAGAGCACGGCCGGCGGCAGGTTGATCGCCCGCTCGCCGGTTCCGCGACCACCCGGCTGGCGGCGCTCGTCGTCATCGAAAGGCATCAACCGCTCCGGTCAGGTTCAGGACTTCGGGCCGCCCTGGTTGGTGGCGCGCAGCCTGAGGCGCAGCGCGTTGAGCTTGATGAAGCCCTCGGCGTCGCGCTGGTCGTAGGCACCCTGGTCGTCCTCGAAGGTCACGGTCTTCTCCGAGTAGAGCGACTTCGGCGACTTGCGGCCGACCACGGTGGTGTTGCCCTTGTAGAGCTTCAGCCGCACCGTGCCTGTGACATTCTCCTGACTCTTGTCGATCAGGGCCTGCAGCATCTCGCGCTCCGGCGAGAACCAGAAGCCGTAGTAGATCAGCTCGGCGTACTTGGGCATCAGCTCGTCCTTGAGATGCCCCGCGCCGCGGTCGAGCGTGATCGATTCGATGCCGCGATGGGCGGCCCACAGGATCGTGCCGCCCGGCGTCTCGTAGATGCCGCGGCTCTTCATGCCGACGAAGCGGTTCTCCACGAGGTCGAGGCGGCCGATGCCGTTGGCCTTGCCGAGCTCGTTGAGCTTGGTCAGCAGCGTCGCCGGCGACATCGCGACGCCGTCGATGGCGACCGCGTCGCCCTTCTCGAAGTCGACGGTGATGTAGGTCGCCTTGTCGGGCGCGGCCTCGGGCGAGATGGTGCGCTGGTAGACGCTCTCGTCGGCCTCCTCCCAGGGATCCTCCAGGATCTTGCCCTCGCTGGAGGAGTGCAGGAGGTTGGCGTCGACCGAGAACGGCGCCTCGCCGCGCTTGTCCTTGGCGATCGGGATCTGGTGAGTCTCGGCGAACTCGAGCAGCTTGGTGCGCGAGGTGAGCTCCCATTCGCGCCACGGCGCGATCACCTTGATGTCGGGCTTCAGCGCGTAGTAGCTCAGCTCGAAGCGGACCTGGTCGTTGCCCTTGCCGGTGGCGCCGTGGCAGACGGCGTCGGCGCCGGTCTTGCGGGCGAGCTCGATCTGGTGCTTGGCGATCAGCGGGCGGGCGATCGAGGTGCCGAGCAGGTAGAGGCCTTCGTAGAGCGCGTTGGCGCGGAACATCGGGAACACGAAGTCCTTCACGAACTCCTCGCGCACGTCCTCGATGAAGATGTTCTGCGGCTTGATACCCAGCAGCTCGGCCTTCTTGCGCGCCGGTCCCAGCTCCTCGCCCTGGCCGAGGTCGGCGGTGAAGGTCACGACCTCGCAGCCGTAGGTCGTCTGCAGCCACTTCAGGATCACGGAGGTGTCGAGACCGCCGGAATAGGCCAGGACGACCTTCTTGATGTCGCCCTTCTTGTAGGGCCCGGTATAACTAATGCTCATGCTGCCTCGGCGGCTTTGGAAACGCGCGGGACTATAACCACCGCCCCTGCCGCGGCAAGCGCGCTATAATGGCCCTCAGGACCATGGTTTCTGCCCTAGATCGGCTCACCTATGCCGCCCGCCAGACCGCGCGGGTCGCTTGGTATGCCGGCCATTATGCGGCCGGCCGCCGGCTGCTGAAGCCCATGCCCAAGCCCGATTTTCCCATCGGGCCGACGCCCAAGCGGGCCGAGCTGACGGCCGACATGCGCGCCCTCTTCGAGCGCGAATGGCAGGACATCGCGGCCGGCCTCTTCCCCGCCCCGCGCGTGCTGGGGCCGGAGCCCGCCGAGTTCCTGCGCCGCTCGCTCCTCTACTTCCGCGACCTGCCGCAGGTCGACGCCCGCCGTCACGGCGCCGCCGACGAGGAACTGCCGCCCGGCACCCAGGCCGACGGCCTGCCCGACTACTACCGGCAGAACTTCCACTTCCAGAGCGACGGCTGGCTGTCGGAGCATTCTGCAGCACTCTACGACACCCAGGTCGAGGTGCTGTTCACCGGCGCGGCCGATGCGATGCGCCGGCGTTCGCTGAAGCCGATCGCCGAGTGGATGCAGGGCCGCAACCAGCGCGGGCTTCGCGGCCTCGATGTCGGCTGCGGCACGGGACGGCTGCTCGCCTTCCTGCACGAGGCGTGGCCCGGCCTTCGGCTCACGGGCGTCGACCTGAGCGCGCCCTATCTCGGGGAAGCCCGCCGCCAGATCGGCCGCACCGCCCGCGTGAAGCTCATCGAAGGTGCCGCCGAGAAACTGCCCTTCGACGCCGCGAGCCTCGACCTCGTCGTCTCCTCGTTCCTGCTGCACGAGCTGCCGCCCGAGGTGCGCACGAAGGCGCTCGCCGAGATGGCGAGAGTCGTGAAGCCGGACGGCCTGGTCGTGATCGTCGACTCGATCCAGAAGGGCGATCATCCCGATTGGGACGGGCTGCTCGACCTCTTCCCGCATTACTTCCACGAGCCCTACTACGCCGACTACGTCGCGGGCTCGCTGGAGTCGTGGACGCGCGATGCCGGCCTTGTACCGGTCTCGACCGAGCGCGCCTTCCTGTCGAAGGTCGCGGCCTTCGGGAAAGGCTAGAGCGCGACCTTCTCGCGGCGGCCGCGCACGCTCTCGCTCTTGAGCTGGCCGCAGGCGGCGTGGATGTCGCGGCCGCGTGGCGTGCGGACGGGCGCGCTGAGGCCACCGTCGTTCACGATCTCGGCGAAGCGGTGGATGCGGTTGTTGGAGCTGCACTCGTAGGGAGCGCCGGGCCACGGGTTGAACGGGATCAGGTTCACCTTGGCGTGGATCGGCGTCAGGATACGCACCAGCTCGCGGGCGTCGGCGTCGCTGTCGTTGATGCCCTTGAGCATCGCGTACTCGAAGGTGATGCGGCGGCTGTTGCGGGCACCGGGATAGTCGGCGCAGGCCTTCAGCAGCTCGGCGATGGGCCACTTCTTGTTGATCGGCACCAGCGTGTCGCGCACCTCGTCGGTCACGGCATGCAGCGACACCGCGAGGTTGACGTCGAGCGCCTCGCCGACCTTGGGGATCATCGGCACGACGCCCGAGGTCGAGAGCGTGATGCGGCGCCGGCTGAGCGCGATGCCCTGATCGTCCATGACGATCTTGAGCGCGCTGACGACGTTGTCGAAATTGTAGAGCGGCTCGCCCATGCCCATCATGACGATGTTGGACAGCATGCGCGTCGCATCCGCCGTCGGCGTCGGCCATTCGCCGTAGCTGTCGCGGGCGACCATGAACTGGCCCACGATCTCGTCGGGCGCCAGGTTGCGCACCAAAGGCTGCGTGCCGGTGTGGCAGAAGGAGCAGGTGAGCGTGCAGCCGACCTGGCTCGAGACGCAGACCGACCCGCGATCCTCCTCGGG
>SCVT01000751.1 GCA_004296815.1 Reyranella sp.
TGCGCCGGCGTGCAGCCGACCTCGTCGGCCAGCTTCTTCAACGGCGCCTTGCGCAACAGCCCGCCCTGGTCGAGCGGCGAGTAGGCCATCAGCGGGATCGAGCGCTTGCGCATCCACGGCAGCAGGTCGAACTCCGGCCCACGGCGCGACAGGCAGTAGAGCACCTGGTTGCTGCCGTTCAGCCCCTTGTCGAGCCGGGCGGCGTCTTCCATGTCGCCTGCGTCGAAGTTGCTGACGCCGAAATC
This sequence comes from Reyranella sp., assembly GCA_004296815.1. Classification (GTDB taxonomy): domain Bacteria; phylum Pseudomonadota; class Alphaproteobacteria; order Reyranellales; family Reyranellaceae; genus Reyranella. The sequence goes on from SCVT01000751.1 coordinate 246, forward strand.
GGCGATCTTCCCGGCGTCGCGCAGCCTATGGAACGCCTCGAACGTTTCCTCGATATGCGCGCCGCCCCGCCAGTGCAGCAGGTAGAGATCGATGCGCTCCAGCCGCATGCGCTTCAGGCTGCGCTCGCAGGCCGCGATCGTGCCGGCGCGCGAGGCGTTGTGCGGATAGACCTTGCTCACGATGTAGGGCCGGCTCGCGCGGCCAGCCAGCGCGTCGCCCACGATCTCCTCGGCGCCGCCCTCGCCGTACATCTCGGCCGTGTCGATCATCGGATAGCCGAGGTCGAGGCCGTATTTCAGGGCATCAAGTTCCTCGGCGCGCCGCCGCGCGCTCTCGCCCATGCGCCAGGTGCCGAGCCCGAACACGGGCATTTCCGCTCCGGACGGAAGTTTGCAGGAACGCATCATGAACTTCCACGATTGCAACGCAGGGCCGATAGCCTATCTTAACGACCATGCCAGATTCCACAGCGCACAGTACGCGGCCGGGCGTCAGCCCGGATCCGTTAGCTGAGCCATCCGCGACGACGGTCGCGTCACCGGCGGCCGAGGTCCCTTCGACCGGTGGCCTGCTGCGCGCCATCCTGCGGCGCCTCAGGCGGCGCGAGAAGAACGAGGCGGTCCGCGAGGCCATCGAGGAGCTGATCGAGGAGACGCCCGAGAGCGACACCCCGATCAGCGAGGACCAGCGGGTCCTGCTCGCCAACATCCTGAAGCTGCGCGACAAGACCGTGGCCGACGTCATGGTGCCCCGGGTCGACATCGTGGGCATCGCCGCCGATACGCCGCTCGACGAGGTCGTGCGGCTGATCCAGGCCGAGGCGCATTCGCGCTACCCGATCTACCGCGAGTCGCTCGACG
>SCVT01000052.1 GCA_004296815.1 Reyranella sp.
TGCTCTCGACCAGCCTGGCGCGCGGCACGTAGTCGATCACGAGATGCGCGAAGTCGGGCTGGCCGGTCACCGGACAGAGCGTGGTGAATTCCGGCTGCGTGAAGCGTGCGAGATAGAGCGTGCCCGGGTGCGGGTTCGGCACGGTTTCGAGAACCGCGGCGGCGGGTGAGGCGGGAAGGGTGGCGGGCCGTCCGAGTTGACGGAGTTTTGCGTATTTGGCCATGGCCCATCATATGCTAACCGGGCCGGCATGACTCATCGGGTTGCCATCGTGGGGGCGGGGCCTTCGGGCTTCTATGCCGCGGACGGGCTGCTGCGCGGCCAGCCGGACCTCCATATCGACGTCATCGACCGCCTGCCGACGCCCTATGGTTTGGTGCGCGCCGGTGTCGCGCCCGACCACCAGGGCACCAAGGCGGTGGCCCGCCAGTTCGACCGCCTGCTGGCCCAGCCCGACCTGCGCTTCGCGGGCAATATCGAGGTCGGCCGCGACGTCTCGTGGGAGGATCTCGTCGAGCACTACGACGCCGTCATCGTCGCCACCGGCATGGTGGTCGACCGCACGCTCGGCATCCCGGGCGAGGACCTGCCGCATGTCTGGGGCTCCTGGCGGTTCGTGGCCTGGCTGAACGGCCATCCTGACTTCCGCGATGGCCCCGACCTGTCGAAGGTGAAGTCGGTCGCCGTGATCGGCAACGGCAATGTCGCCCTCGACGTGGCGCGGCTGCTCGCCAAGACGCCGGACGAGATGGCCAAGTCCGACATCGTGGCCGAGGCGGGCGCGGCGATCGCGGCGGCGCCGATCGCCGACATCCACGTGATCGGCCGGCGCGGCGCCGAGCACGCTTCCTTCACCAACAACGAGCTGGGCGAGATGGGCCGCCTCGCGCGCGCCGTCTCGGTCGCCGACCCGAGCGTGTTCGACGCGGTGGCGCCGGCTTCCGATCCCACGCCCGAGAAGCTGCGCAAGACCAAGAACATCGAGACGCTCCGGGGCTTCGCGGCCCACAAGCCGGGCGACAAGCCCGTCACCGTTCATTTCCGCTTCCATGCCGCGCCGACGGCGATCCGCGCCGCTGAGGTCGAGTTCTCGACCAGCGTGCTGGCGGCCGACCTGGTCGTCACCTGCATCGGCTACACCGGCGAGGCCTACCCGAAGGGCGAGGGCATCTTCCCGGTGGGCTGGGCGCGCCGTGGCCCCAGCGGCACCATCCCGACCAACCGGGCCGACAGCCACGCCGTGGCCCAGCAGGTCATCGCCTTCCTGAAGGAGCGCGACCCCAAGAGCGGCACCGACGTGCTGCCGCTCGCCGTCGACGCCGCGGGCTGGCACCGGATCGACAAGGCCGAGGTCGCGGCCGGCGCCGCCCAGGGCCGGCCTCGCGTGAAGTTGACGGCATGGCAGGCCCTGCTGGACGTCGCGCAGGGCGACTGACCGTTCTATTCTGATCGTTTCGGGGACTAGGAGGCTTCATGCTGAAATTCACACGCCGCTTCGTCTGCGCGGCTGCGGCCGCTGCACTGCTGCCGTTCGCCGCGCCCATGGCATCGGCGCAGACGACCCTCAAGGTCGCGCTGCATTCCGATCTCAAGATCGTCGATCCCGTCTGGACGACGGCGCTGATCTCCACCCACCACGGCTACATGGTCTACGACACGCTGTTCGCGCTCGACGGCAAGCTCGAGGTCAAGCCGCAGATGGTCGACAAGTGGGAGGTCTCGCCCGACAAGCTCACCTGGACGTTCACGTTGCGCGACGGGCTCGAGTGGCACGACGGCAAGCCGGTCACCGCCGAGGATTGCGTCGCCTCGATCAGGCGCTGGGGCGCCAAGGATTCGATGGGCCAGAAGCTGATGGGCGCGGTGGCCGATCTCTCGGCGCCCGACGCCAAGACCATCAAGATGGTGCTGAAGGAGCCTTACGGGCTGGTGCTCGAGTCGCTCGGCAAGTCGAGCTCGAACGTGCCCTTCATGATGCCCAAGGCGGTGGCGTCGACCGACCCCAACACGCAGATCACCGACTCGATCGGCTCGGGGCCGTTCATCTTCAAGAAGGACGAGTGGCGGGCCGGCGAGAAGGCGGTCTACGTCAAGAACCCGAAGTACAAGCCGCGCAACGAGCCGGCCTCGGGCCTGGCCGGCGGCAAGGTCGCCAAGGTCGATCGCGTCGAGTGGCTGACCTTGCCCGACACGCAGACCCAGGTGAACGCGCTCATCAACGGCGAGGTCGACCTGGTCGAGATCGTGCCGCCCGACCTGCTGCCGCTGCTCGCCAAGGAGAAGAGCGTCAAGGTCACCGTCGTAAACACGGCGGGCCGCCAGTACTCGATGCGCTACAACGTGCTGTTCAAGCCGTTCGACAACGCCAAGGTGCGGCAGGCCGTGCTCTACGCGCTGGCGCAGAAGGAAATGCTCGAGGCCAACGTCGGCAATCCGACCTACTACAAGGAGTGCAAGTCGCTGTTCCCCTGCGGTTCGCCGCTGGAGTCGACCAAGGGCTGGGAAGACAAGCTCGGCGGCAACGTCGCCAAGGCACGCCAGCTCCTGCAGGAGGCGGGCTATGACGGCACGCCGGTCGTGTTCCTCCACCAGACCGACACGCCGGGCCACAACAACCTCGCGACCGTCGCCAAGGCCCAGCTCGAGAAGGCCGGCCTGAAGGTCGACCTGCAGCCGATGGACTGGCAGACGCTGGTGTCGCGCCGCGCCAAGAAGGACGCGCCGGACAAGGGCGGGTGGGGTGCCTACTTCACCTCATGGGGCGCCACCGACGTGCTGAACCCGGTGTCGGCCGCCTTCCTCAACGCCTCGTGCGACAAGGGCACGTTCGGCTGGCCGTGTGATCCGGAGATCGAGAAGCTGCGCGACGCCTACTCGAAGGAAACCGATCCGGCCAAGCAGAAGCAGATCGCCGAGGCCGTCCAGCTCCGCGTGCTGGAGTATCCCACGCACGCGCCGCTCGGCCAGTTCACGACGCCGACGGCGATCCGCACCAACATCGACGGCCTGCTGCAGACGCCGTCGCTGGCCCTGTGGAACGTCGAGAAGAAGTGATCGCGCGAGCGATCACTTCCCTCTCCTGACCTGTCGCTAGGTCCTGTCGCTGCGGAAGACCGCGAGCTCGGCGCGGGTGTCGGCGATCGAGAACCAGCGATGCTGCTCGGCGCGGAACTGCCGCCAGTTCGCCAGGATCTTCTTGAACTGGGCGTTCTGCGCGGCTTCCTCGTCGAGCACGCTTTCCAGCGCGACGCGCAGCACCTTCACGACCTCGTCCGGCAGCACCGAGAGCTGCGTGCCGGCGGCGACCAGGCGGGCGATCGCCACGGCGTTCTTGGCGTCGTAGGAGGCCAGCATCTCGGTCATCGAGTAGTTGCAGGCGTATTTCAGGATCGTCTGGTAGCGCGGCGGCAGGCTGGCCCATGCGGCCTTGCCGATCATGAGCTGGTTGACTGCCTCGAGCTCCATGACGCCCGGCGTGTAGTAGTACTTGGCGACCTTGTTGAAGCCGAGCTTCTCGTCGTCGTACGGGCCGACCCACTCGCAGGCGTCCAGCGTGCCGCGCTCCATGGCGGGATAGATCTCGCCGCCGGCGATCTGCTGCGGCACGGCGCCCAGCTTGGCGAAGACCTTGCCGCCGAAGCCGGCGGTGCGGATCTTGAGGCCGTTGAAGTCGGCCGGGGTCTTCAGCTCCTTGCGGAACCAGCCCAGCATCTGGCCGCCGGTCTGGCCGGCCGGCAGCGCCACGATGTTGAAGCTCTCGTAGACCTCGTCCATCAGCTTCTTGCCGTCGCCGAACATCATCCAGGCATTGTGCATGCGCGGCGTCAGCCCGAACGGCAGCGAGCCGTCGAAGATGAAGCTCGGGTTCTTGCCGATGTAGTAGCCGGTGTAGGTGTGGCCGCACTCGACGGTGCCGTTCGACACCGCGTCGAGCACCTGCAGGCCGGGCACGATCTCGCCGGCGGCGAAGGTGTTGAGCTGGAACTTGCCGTCGGTCATCTCGCCCACGACGCGGGCGATGGTGGCCGAGGCGCCGAACAGCGTGTCGAGGCTCTTGGGAAAGCTCGAGGTGAGGCGCCACTTCACGTTCTCGCTGGTCTGCTGACCGAAGGCGGGCGTGGCGGCGAGGGCGGCGAGAGACACGGCGGCCGGCGCGAGTTGTCGACGTCTGACGATCATGGGGCTTCCTCCTGCTTGCTTGATTGGCGGAAAGTCTAGGCGTCCCGGTCTGGTACCGCTACCAAAAAATGCCCGGAACGGCCTAGCTGGCGCTCCAGCCGCCGTCGATCGGGATCGCCGTCCCGGTGATGTCGCGGCCGCCCGGGCCGCACAGGAAGGCGGCCAGGGCCGCCACGCTCTCCATCGCCACGAAGCGGCCCGAGGGCTGGCGGGCGGCCATGAACTTGGCTTCCGCCTCGGCGCGGGGGAGGCCCTCCTTGGCCATGAATTCGGCGAAGCGCTGCTCGATGGCCGGGGTCGGCGAGGAGCCGGGGCAGATCGCGTTGCAGGTGATGTTCTGGCCGGCCGTCTCGAGCGCCACGGCGCGCGTGAAGCCGATCAGGGCGGTCTTGGTGGTCACATAGTCGACCCGGTCGGTCGCGCCGAACAGGCCGAACACCGAGGAGATGTTGACGATGCGGCCGAAGTCGCGCCGCCGCATGCCGGGCAGTGCCAGCCGCACCGTGTGGAAGGCCGACGACAGGTTCACCGCCAGCGAGCGGTCCCAGTCCTCGGGCCTGAACGTCTCCACCGGCCCGAAATGCCGGACGACGGCGTTGTTGATCAGAATGTCGACCGCGCCGAGATCCCGCTCCGCCGCCGTCACCAGATCGGCGACCTGGCCGGCATCGGCGAGATCGGCGCCGTGGTGCGACGCGCGGACGCCGTGACGTTCCTCGAGCCCGCGGCGCGCCGTCTCGATCGCCGCGGCGTCGCCGAAGCCGTTCAGCATGACGTTGCAGCCTTCGGCGGCAAGCCGCTCGGCCATGGCCAGCCCCAGCCCCTGAGTCGAGCCGGTGATCAGCGCGACCTTGCCCTTCAGCATGTCCATTCCTCAGGTGCTCTCGCGCTGCACGATCTCGAAGCCGAGGTCGACCTTCACGCGCTCCGCCGGTGCGCCCTGCAGCCGCTGCACCAGCAGCTCGGCGCTGCGCCGGCCGATCTCCTGCCGCGGGATGCGCAGGGTCGTGACGCTGGGCACCGCATGTTTCAGCAGGTCGACATCGTCGTAGCTCGCGATGGCGATGCGGCCCGGCACGTCCCAGCCGCGGCGCTGGCACTCGAACAGCGCGCCCACCGCCAGCACCTCGCCGGCGAAGAAGCCGGCATCGAGGTCGGGATGGGCGTTGACCAGTCGCACCAGAGCGTCCGCGCCCTCGCTGAAGCCGCCGGCCGCCTCCAGCACGAGGCTGTCGTCGGCCGGCAGGCCGAGCTCGCGGAGCGCGGCGAAGTAACCGCGACGACGCTCCTCGGAGCGGTCGTTGTCGCGCAGCGGCAGGGTCACGAAGCCGATCTTGCGATGGCCGAGGCGCGCGAGGTGGAGCGTCATGGCGCGCGTCGCCTCGAAGTTCGAGTAGCTGACGGCCATGTCGATCGGATCGTCGGGCAGGTTGCCGGTCTCGATCACCGGCACGCCGCTACGCTCCAGCATCTCGCGCGTGCGCTTGCTGTGCGTCGTGTTGTGGAGCACGAGGCCGCAGACGCGCTGCCCGAGGAACGCTGCGACCGCCGCCTCCTCGTCCTCCAGACTGTGGCCGCTGTTGGCGATCATCAGGTGCATGCCGTTGGCGCGCAGCACCTCCGACACCGCCTGAATCATGCCGGCATAGAGCGAGTTGCGGATGCCGGGGACGATCAGGCCCACGACGTTGGAGCGGCTCGACGACAGGCTGCCGGCGATGCGGTTCGGCAGGTAGCCGAACTCGCGCACCGCGGCGTCGACCTTCGCCCGCATCTTCTCCGACACCGCCGCCGGCTCGCGCAGCGCGCGCGACACCGTCATCGGCGACACGCCGGCGTGGCGGGCGATGTCCCGCATCTTGATCTCGCCGCCGGTGCTGCCTCTCGGGCCGCCTCGCGTACGCGGCTTGCCACGATCCCGTGTTGACGCTCTCGACATGCGATGATTATAGGTTGGTAGCGATACCAAACGAAACACTTAGTCGGTGGACAGGAGGAAATGCGCATGACCGGTCAATTGCTGGGCTTCGTCGGCGTCGGCCGCATGGGCGGACCGATGGCCGGCCGTCTGCTCGATGCCGGTTACAAGCTTTGCGTCTACGACGTGTCGGCGGAGGCGACGAAGCCGCTGGTGGCGCGCGGCGCCCAGCTCGCCCAGTCGCCGGCCGAGGTGGCCTCCGTCGCCGAGATCGTGCTGATCAGCCTGCCGACGCCCGCGATCGTGCGCGAGGTCGTGCTGGGCGGGAACGCCGGCATCATCAACGGCTCCTCGATCAAGACGCTGATCGATCTCTCGACGACCGGACCGGGCGTGGCGGGCGAGGTCGCGGCGAAGCTCGCGGAGCGCAGCATCGGCTGGGTCGACGCGCCGGTGAGCGGCGGCGTCACCGGCGCCAAGGCCGGCACCTTGGCGGTCATGGTGTCGTGCCCGACGCCCGCCTACCGCGCACTGGAGCCGATGCTCAAGACCTTCGGCAAGCTCTTCCACACCGGCGAGAAGCCCGGCCTCGCGCAGACCGCCAAGCTCGCCAACAACATGCTGGCGGCGACCGCGCTGGTCGCGACCTCCGAGGCGGTGGCGATGGGCGTGAAGGCCGGCCTCGACGCCAAGGTCCTGATCGACATCATCAACGTCTCGAGCGGCCGCAACAGCGCCAGCCAGGACAAGTTCCCGCGCGCCGTGCTGACGCGCACCTTCGACTTCGGCTTCGCCACGGCGCTCTCGCACAAGGACGTGCGGCTCTGCCTCGACGAGGCGCAGAACATGGGCGTGCCCATGCTGGTCGGTGCGGCGGTGCTCGAGATGCTCGCCGTCACCAAGGCGAAGTTCGGCCCCGACTCCGACTTCACCATGGTGGCGAAGGTCCTGGAGGAGTGGGCCGGCGTCGAGATCCGCGGCTAGCGTCTAGTCCAGGCGGACGCTGATCCCTTCCAGGCCCTTGCCCGAGGCCGGGTAGCGCTTCATCACCTCGGCGTCATGGCCGGGGATCACCATCTCGACGCGGCCGTCGGCCAGCTTTTTCAGCTTGTCGTAGCCGGCCAGCATGTCGGCGACCGAGTAGACGATGGCGAACAGCTTGTCGTTGTTGACGCCCCAGAAATAGTGGCTGGCGTCGGAGGCCAGCACGAGCCAGCCGTTGCGCGTGTGGATGCGCACCGACTGGATGCCGGCGGTGTGGCCGCCGATCAGGTGCAGCGAGATGCCGGGCTGCAGCTCCTCGTCGCCGTCGTGGAACGCGAGCCGCCCGCCGTAGAGCGCGCGCACCATGCCGACGATGTCCTCGCACTCGTAGGCGTGCCGAAAGGGGGCTTTGCACATGTGCCGGCCGGTCGCGAAGTTCATCTCCTTGTCCTGGAGATGGAAGCGCGCCTTGGGGAAGCGGTCCCAGTTGCCGATATGGTCGTAGTGCAGGTGGGTGACGATCACGTCCTCCACCTCCTTGGCGTCGATGCCGATCACCTCGAGCAGGTCGGCCGGGTTCTTCTTCACCTCGCGGCCGCGCTGCTTGCCGATGGTGGCGTTGAAGCCGGTGTCGATCACGATCGGCTTGCCGCCCACGGCGCGCTTGCCGCTCTCGTCGAGCGGGATCGCGGCCCACACGAAATAGTCCATCGGGAAGTCGGCGTCGTGCGGGTCCGGGCTGATCTGAACTTCCCATGCCTTGCGCGGCAGGTGGGCATACTTGATGGCATGCACCTCGTAGATGGGCGTCGAACGCATCTTTGTTTCCTTCCCGGCGGGTTGTTGCCGGGACCGTAGCGCGGGCGGCGGCTCGGGCGCTATAGTGCCGTCATGGCCCGCATGGACCTCCTCGTGACGCGAATTAGCACCCCGGTTTGCTCTGCAAACCGGCGCGCTGCCGTTCGTCCGTCACACCAGGAGTCGTTCCATGTCGTCCGTCCTTGCGCTTAAGCGCAGCAACTCAACCGTCCGCTACTGTTTCGAGGCCGATGCCGAGCCCGGCGTGCTGCCGCGCGCGCTCGAGCTGATCGCCAAGCGCGGCCTCGTGCCGGCGCGCGTCTTCGCCCAGGCCGATGCCGAGGCGCTCAATGTCGAGATCGAAGTGGAAGGGCTGGAGCCCGAGACGGCCGAGCATGTCGGCCGCTGCCTCGCCGAGATCGTGGGCGTGCGCCAGACCTTCTGACGCACGCCGGCGAAGCTATTCGGTGAAGGTGATGTTGTTGTCGCGGATCACCTTGCCCCAGGTCTCGACCTCGCCCTTGGCGAAGCTGTTCATCTCGCCGGGCGTCCAGTCTTTCAGCACGGTGCCGAGCTGGTTGGCGCGGGCGATCACCGCATCCATCTTGCCGATCTTGCGCATGGCGGCGTTGATCCTGTCGACGATCGGCTGCGGCGTGCCGGCCGGCGCGAACAGCGCGAACCAGGCGTCCAGCGTGAAGCCCTGCAGGCCGGCCTCCGCCGTGGTCGGGATATTGGGGAAGTCGGGCAGCCGCTTGTCGCCCGCCAGCGCCAGCGCCTTCACGTTGCCGCTCCGGATGTGGCCGGACACCGAGGGCGGCGTCACCACCATCAGCTCGACCTGGCCCGCCACGAGATCAGCCGTCGCGGGGCCCGCACCCTTGTAGGGGATGTGCACCAGGTCCATGCCGGCCGCCTTGTTCAGGAGCACGCCGCCGAGATGAGGCACCGAGCCCGCGCCCACCGAGGCGTAGTTGAGCTTGCCCTTGTTGGCCTTGGCGTAGTCGATGAAGCTCTTGAGATCCTCCGCCGGCACCTTCTTGGCGATCACGATGACATGCGGCGCGACTGCGCCCATGGCGACGCCCACGAAATCGTCGGGCTTCCAGTTCAGGTCCTTGATCAGTGCCGGGTTGGCCGAATGATAGGCCGAGTACTGCATCAGCAGCGTGTAGCCGTCGGGCTTGGCGCGCGCGACGAAAGCGGTGCCGACATTGCCGTTGCCGCCGCCCTTGTTGTCGACCAGCACCTGCTGGCCGAGCTCCTGGCCCAGCAGGTCCGAGTAGAGCCGCGCGATCAGGTCGGTGCCGCCGCCCGGCGGGGCAGGCACGACCATGGTGATCGGCTTGTCGGGCCAGGTCTGCGCCAGTGCGGGCGAGGCGAGCGCGGCAGCGCCCGTGAGTGCGACAAAGCTGCGGCGTTTCATGGCTGGTTCCTCTTCCACACGTCCTTGAGTTCCGGCACCGCGTCGGCCCGGCGAGCGATGGCGAACAGCTTCGGCGTCTCGGTTTCGAACCAGCCGCGCTTGGGCCGCCAGCGCGTCATGACGGCGGTATAGAGGTCGAGCGCGGAGAAGCGTTCGCCCAGGAACCACGGCGCGCCGGCCTCGCTCTCGACCTGGCGCCACAGGCGCTGTGCGTAGGCCTCGGTGGCGGCCCGGAACGGATCGCGCGCGGCGTCGACCGACACGAAGCGCGACGGATCGTCGGCGTAGGTGAAGGTGGGATAGATGTTGGCCACGAGGAAGACCAGCCAGCGCAGGAACTTCGCGCGCTCCGGCGAACCGGCCTTCGGCACCAGCGAGTCCTTGCCGGTGATGTCGGCCAGCAGCAGCGTGATCGCCGCACTCTCGCTCATGACGGTGCCGTCGGGCAGGACGAGCGTCGGCACCTGCGCCAGCGGATTGACCTTGCGCAGCCGATCGCCGGCGCCCGGCGTCTTGAACAGGTCCTCGACCTTCTCGTAGGTGAAGGCGAGCCCGTACCAGTCGAGCTGCGCCTCGACGATCGCCGAGCCCCAGCCTGGCCGGCCCCACAGCGTGTAGCCGCTCACGGCGCGCGCCCTTACGGCTTCTGCAGCGGCTGGATCAGGCTCGACGTATCCCAGCGATTGCCGCCGCGCTCCTGGACGCGCTGATAGAACTGGTCGACCAGGGCGACCACCGGCATCTGCGCCTTCCAGCGCTTGCCCTCGGCCATCGCGATGCCGAGATCCTTGCGCATCCAGTCGACGGCGAAGCCGTAGTCGAACTTGCCGTTGACCATGTTCTGCCAGCGATTCTCCATCTGCCAGCTTTGCGCCGCGCCCTTGGAGATGGCGGCCATCACCTTCTCCATGTCGAGGCCGGCGCGCTGGCCGAGGTTCAGCGCCTCGGCGAGGCCCTGCACGATGCCCGCGATGCACATCTGATTCATCATCTTGGTGATCTGGCCCGAGCCCGACGGGCCGATCAGCGTGATCGCCTTGGAGAAGCCCATGGCGACCGGGTTGGCCTTGTCGAACGGCGCCTGGTCGCCGCCGCACATCACGGTGAGCTGGCCGTTCTCGGCACCCGCCTGGCCGCCCGAGACCGGCGCGTCGATGAAGTCGACGCCGATCTTCTTGCCCGCGGCATAGAGCTCGCGCGCGACGTCGGCCGAGGCCGTGGTGTTGTCGTAGAAGATCGAGCCCTTGCCCATGCCGGCAAACGCGCCGTCGGGGCCCAGCACGACCGAGCGCAGATCGTCGTCGTTGCCGACGCAGCAGAAGACGATCTCCTGGTCCTTCGCCGCTTCCTTCGGCGTCTTGGCCGCCTTGCCCTTGTGCTTCTTTGTCCAGGCCTCGGCCTTGGCGAAGGTCCGGTTGTAGACGGTCACGTCGTGGCCCTTGGCGGCGAGATGCCCCGCCATCGGAAAGCCCATCACGCCGAGACCGAGAAACGCCACCTTCGCCATCGCCTTGTCCTCCGGAATTCAGGAGGCCGGAGCATAGAGCAGCGGGACGGAGGCTGCGACTCGGAACGCCGCGTTCAGTTCACGAAACGAAGGCCCGGCACGCGGCTCGACAGCCAGTCGCGCACGCCCGAGATGCGCGCGAACCAGCTCTGCGAGCCGTAGGTGTCGCCGTTGCCGTTGGCCGCCACGCCCACGATCGCCCAGCCGTTCGCCGTACGCATCCATGCCGAGCCGCCGCTGTCGCCTGAACCCAGGATGCCGTCCAGCCGTTCCGCGCCCTGGCCCTCACGACGCAAGGTGACGCCCAGCCAGTTGCCGGCGTCGGCGTCCGGGGGCGGCGGGCGCACCGCGTTCATCACCTCGTCGACCGTGTTCTCGGCCGCGGCCTTGCCGAAGGCCGTGTAGTACTCGGGCTTCTGTCCGACCGAGCCGATGCCGCGGCTGCCGAAGCCCACCATGGTGATGCGCTTGCCGTTCTCCGCAGCCCCGCCGTAGAGCGCGGGCGGCGGGCCGGCATCCTCGATCGGACCGTCGAGCGTCACGATCGCGAAGTCGTAGCCGGTGCGCAGCGCATTGCTCCAGGTGTAGAGCGGATGGAAGACGATGTCGGTGCCCTGCATCGCCTCGCCGTCGGGCGCACGATAGACATAGTCGTCGGCCGAGCCGCCTCTGTCGAAGACATGGGCGGCGGTGAGGATGACCGCATTGCCGTCGACATTGCCGAGCCAGGTGCCGGAGGCCTGGCCCCAGATCTTGCCGTCGTCATTCGACAGCGCGATCACCGAGGCGAACTGCGGCTGGCTCGCGAGCGCCATGTGGGCGCGAAAGCCGCGCTCGGCCTTCCAGGTGCTGTCGAGGACGATGACCGAGTGCGAGGGCCGCGTGCTCGCGAGCAGCGCGGCGCCGGCTAGAAGGGTGCGGCGGGAGACGGTCACGGACGTATCAGCAAGATCAGCACGACGGCGAGCCCGACCAGGATCGGCGGCAAGGCGAGCGGCCAGGCGCGGCGGTAGAGCACGGCGTCCGAGGTCGACAGCGCGAGGATCGCCGCCCCCATCGAGACGCG
>SCVT01000053.1 GCA_004296815.1 Reyranella sp.
CAGGGCCCGTTCGCGGCGCGCGCCAAGCTCGCCTACCTGATGGGCATCCCGGCGCGGCAGATCCACGTCTTCACCGAGCGCGTGGGCGGCGGCTTCGGCGGCAAGCAGGAGATGGTCTCGGAAGACCTGCCCCTGTTCGCCAGCATGAAGCTGGGCGGCCGGCCGGTTAAGTGGGAGTGGAGCCGCGAGGACGAGTTCATCGGCGCCACGACGCGCCACCAGATGACGACCAAGATCAAGGTCGGCGCCAAGAAGGACGGCACGCTGACGGCGATCGACTGGCAGGTGATCTCCAACACCGGCGCCTACGGCAACCATGGCGGCGAGACGCTGGCGGCGGCGATGGCGAGCCCGATGGCGGCCTACCGTTGCGACAACAAGCGCGGCGTCGGCCGCGCGGTCTACACCAACATGGTCCCGGGCGGCGGCTTCCGCGGCTACGGCGCCTCGCAGACCACCTTCGCCATGGAATGCGCCATGGACGAGCTGGCGCGGACGCTCGGCCTCGATCCCTTCGAGATCCGGCGCAAGAACGTCGTCCGCCCCGGCGACAACGTCGAATCGATCTGGAGCGAGGCCGGCGACGCGAGCTTCGGCAGCCACGGCATCGACGAGTGCCTCGACATCGTCGAGCGCGAGCTCAAGAGGGGCAACGGCACGAAGAAGCCCGACGGCGCAGAATGGACCGAAGGCAAGGGCGTGGCGCTCGCCATGCTGGAATGCGGCCCGCCGACCGAGCACCGGTCGGGCGCGGAGATGCACCTCAATCCCGACGGCACCTACCACCTCGCCTGCGGCTCGTCCGAGATGGGCAACGGCATCACCACGGCGCACAAGCAGATCGCCGCGTCGATCCTGGGCGTGCGCGCCCTCGACATCGACATCATCAATGCCGACACCGACCGCACGCCCTACGACACCGGCACCTTCGCCAGCACGGGCACGGTGGTGGCCGGCAAGGCGGTGCACATCACCGCCGAGGCGATGCGCGACGACGTCCTCGACTTCGCCGCCCGCCACTCCGGCGTCGACCGCGACAAGTGCCGGCTCGACAACGACGCGGTGATCTGCGGCAACAAGCGGATCACGCTGAAGGAGCTTCACGCCGAGGGCGCCAAGGTCCACCACCGCTTCACAGTGGGCCGCCGCGCCTATCTCTCGCCGCGCACCATCGCCTTCAACGTGCAGGGCGTGCGGCTCGCGGTGCACCGGATCACCGGCGAGATCCGCATCCTGCACAGCGTGCATGCCGCCGACATCGGCAAGCCGATCAACCCGATGCAGTGCCGCGGCCAGCTCGACGGTGCCGTCGCCATGGGCTACGGCTGGGCGCTGGTCGAGAACATGGTCCACGACGAGGGTCACATGGTGAACCCGCAGCTCCGCAACTGCCGCGTGCCGGTCTTCGCCGACACGCCGCACACCGACATCTTCTTCGCCAAGACGGTCGACGCGATCGGCCCGCTGGGCGCGAAGTCCCAGGGCGAATGCGGCATCAACCCGGTGGCGCCGGCCGTGTCGAACGCGATCGCCAATGCGACGGGGGTGCGGTTCGCCCACCTGCCCTTCACGCCGGACCGGCTGTTCGCCGACCTGGGCAAGTCCAAGTGACCGTCAGCATCGTCACCCAGACCTGCGTGCGGCCCGGCCGCGGCGAGGATTTCGCGCGCTGGCAGGGGCAGACCAGCGACCTCGTCTCGGCTTTCCCGGGCTTCGTCGAGCAGCGGCTGATGCCGCCCAATCCGCCGCTGCAGGTCGACTGGGTCATCCTGCAGCGCTTCGCGACGATGGAGGACGCCCAGCGCTGGCTGGTCTCGTCCGAGCGTCAGACGCGCATCGAGGGCGCGGCGCCGATGCTGCTCGGCCGCGACGACGTGCACCTGGTGCGCGACGACGAGGGCGGAGTCAGGACCGCGCCGGTCTCGGCGGTGATCAGCACCCGCGTGCGGCCCGGCAAGGAGACCGAGTATCGCGCCTGGGAGCGCAAGATCGCCGCCGCGCAGTCCAGGGCGCCCGGCCTGCAGGGCTATCGCTTCGAGCCGCCCGTGCCGGGCGTGCAGGAGGACTACGTGGCCATCCTGCGCTTCGACAGCCAGGAGAACCTGCAGTCCTGGATGGAGTCGCCGGTCCGCAAGGCGCTCGTCGAGGAAGCAGCGCCGCTCACCGAGGAGTTCCACGCCCGCATCGCGAGCTCCGGCTTCGAGCAGTGGTTCCGCAACGAGCAGGGCGCATCGGGAGGGCCGTCCGTCTGGAAGATGGACATGATCGTCCTGCTGCTCCTCTACCCCATCGTCTTCCTGTGGGGTGTCTGGGTCGGCACGCCGATCCTGCAGGAGAAGCTCAACACGCCGTGGGCCGTGAACCTGTTCATCGGCAACATCTTCAGCGTCCTGCTGACGGGCTTCATGGTGCCCTGGGTGGCCAACCGCATGGGCTGGTGGATCTTCCCCAAGGTCAACAAGCTGCAGGCCAACCTGCTGGGGGCGGCCCTGATCTGCGCCATCTACGCGGCCTCGATCCTGATCTTCTGGCGGTTCTTCTGAACCACGGCCGGACTTGCTAGACTTGGCCATGGTGGAGGAAACCATGGCCAAGCGTCTCAGCGCCGAAGAAGTCTCGACCTATCGCCGCAAGGGCTTCCATTTTCCGATGCGCGTGCTGTCGGCCGAGGAGGCGCGCGGCTACCGCGATCGCCTCGAGGCCCATGAGCGCGCCACAGGCGCGCCCATTGCCGGGAACATGCGCCACAAGGTCCACCTCCTCTTCACCTGGGCCAACCAGCTCGCCCGCCACCCCGCCATCCTCGACGCGGTCGAGGATGTCATCGGGCCGGACATCCTGTGCTGGAGCACCAGCTTCTTCATCAAGGAGGCGCACTCGCCCTCCTTCGTGTCCTGGCACCAGGACGCCACCTACTGGGGTCTCAGCACCGACGATGTGATCACCGCCTGGGTGGCCTTCGCCGACGCGCCGGTCGAAAGCGGCGCCATGAAGTTCTGGCCGGGCAGCCATCTCAAGAACCAGCTCGAGCATCGCGACACGTTCGACAAGGACAACCTGCTCACGCGCGGCCAGGAGATCGCCGTCGACGTGCCGGAAGGCGAAGGAGTCGATGTCGCGCTCAAGGCCGGCGAGATGTCGCTGCATCATGTGCTGCTGGCCCACGGGTCCGGCCCCAACACCACCGGCGACCGCCGCATCGGGCTCGCCATCCGCTACATCCCGCCCCATGTCCGCCAGCTCAAGGTGCGCGACTCGGCGATGCTGGTGCGCGGCCGCGACACGCACGGCAATTTCGACCTCGAGCCCGCACCCAAGGCCGATCTCGACGAGGCCGCGCTGGCGGCGCATCGCGACGCGGTCGACCGCAACGTGAAGGCGCTCTACGCCGGCACGGGGCAGACAGCTTTCCGCGCCTAGCGGATCGCGCTCAGAACGAGAAGCGCACCCGCGCGCCGCCGATGATCATGAACTCGCTCTGGGAGATCTCGGCGTCGACCTGGAAGCCGACCGAGGCGCGGTCGGTGACCTTGAAGTCGAAGCCGCCCGACAGGATCGCGGCGTTCATGTCGAGCTGGCCCGCGTTCAGCGTGAAGCCGGCCGCCGGCAGGTCAGCCAGGGCCGCCGTCACCGTCGATTCGCGCGTGAAGTAGCGCGCGTAGGCCGCCCGCGCGAAGCCCGAAGTCTCGAGCCCGAAGACGGTTCCGTAGTAGTTCATGCGCGCGCCGATCTCGCCGCGCGCGGTGCCGTTGCTGCCCGCCAGGACGGTGACGCCGGCCGGCTGGCCGTTCCAGGATTCCTGGAAGCCCGGGTTCCAGACCATGGTGCCCTGCAACGCGGCGCTGGGCCCAAAGGTGAAGCCTTCGAAGCCGTAGATGTCGTAGCTGCCCTCAAGGCGGCCGCCCAGCCCGTGCGTGCGGTACTGCGTCGTCACGTTGTACTGGTTCATGACCGGGATCTGGCGGTTCGAGATCACTTCCATGGTCGCGTAGGAGAGTGCCGCGTTGAACAGCCAGGGGCCGGTCTGCATCTGCGCGTAGGTGCCGAACTGCAGCACTTCGGCGCGCAAGGTCGAAAGGCCGCTGTCGGGCGAACTCCCGGCGCTTCCGGCCGAGCCCGCAATGCCGATGCGCAGGCCGGGCATGAAGAGGCCTTTGTCGAGGCCGATCGAGATGCCACCCGCGCTGTCGGTGCGCGCCGACTCGCCGCTCACCCGTCGCGCCATGCCGATCGCCCCGACCCAGGCCGTCAGCGGCTGCAGGCCGTCGTCGACGATGCCGAGAACCGGCTGCAGGGCGTCGGGCAGGCAGGCGTCGGTGCTGCAGGCGTTGCCGCCCGCCTGGTTGTCGACGGCGACCCGGTTCGATGCCTTGTTGGGGTCGGTGAGCGCGGCCACGAACTGGCCGCTCGACATCGAGCCCATCGAGCCGACGCCGGTATGGACGCTGCCGGAGATCTGGTTCAGCGCCTGCGGCATGGCGCTGGCCGGAAGATTGTAGAGCGAGAAGTACGACGAGACGTTGGCGCCGGTCGCCAGCGCGCGGTCGAGGCCGGCCGTCACCGCCGCCTGGTTGGGCGTCGGATTGGGGACGACCGGGGTGATCTGGTTCGGCGTCAGCGTCAGGTAGACGTTGTTTGCGTCGTAGCTCAGCGACGGCGTCACGCCTGCGCCGAAGCCGCCGATCACCGTGTTCGCAGCGAAGGTGCCGGTGCGGCCGCCGGTGGCGGTGAGCACCGTGTAGGGATTGCTGAAGGTGGCGCTCTGCGCCACGGCCTGGAGCGTCCCGCCGAGGCTGGCCGTTCCCGTCACGTTGACCTTGTCGGCGAGCGCGCCGTTGACGCGGATCGTCGTCGTCGAGCCCGAGGCCAGCGTGAGGTTGCCGCCGATGTTCAGGGTGCCGATCGAGGCGTTGCCCGGCGCCAGGAAGCCGCCCGAGTTGATGATGGTGCTGGGCAGCGTGCCGATGCCGCCGATCGTGGCGCCGCTGCCCACCGTCACGCCGCTGGAGTTCGCGATCGAGCCGTCGACCAGCAGCTTGCCGCCTGTCACCGACGTGGCCCCGGTGTAGGTGTTGGTGCCGGTGAGGGTCGTGGTCCCGCTGCCGATGTGGTTGAGGCCGCCGGTGCCCGAGATCGTGTTGGCGATCGCGATCGTGTCGGCACGGTTGATGGCCAGCATGGCATTGTTGATGACGTTGCCGGTGCCCAGCGTGCCGGTCGTGCCGCCGTTGCCGACCTGCAGGGTGCCGGACGCGATCGTCGTCACGCCACTGTAGCTGTTGTCGGCCAACAGGCTGGTCGTTCCGCTTCCAACCTGGGCCAGCGAACCGGTGCCGGAGATCGCGTTGGCGACCGCCTGCACGTCGGACCGGTTGAAGGCCAGCGTAGCGTTGTTGATGACAGAACCGCTGCCGAGCGTGCCCGCGGTGCCGCCGCTGCCGATCTCGAGCGTGCCCGAGGAAATCGTCGTCGTGCCGCTGTAGCTGTTGGCGCCGGTGAGTGTCGTCGTGCCGCTGCCGACCTGGGTGACCGAGCCGGTGCCGGAGATCTCGTTCGCGACGGAGAGCGCGTTCGAGCGGTTGAAGATCAGGCTCGCATTGTTGGTGACGGCACCGCTACCCAACGTTCCCGCCGTGCCGCCGAGGCCGACCTGCAGGGCGCCAGAGGAGATCGTCGTCGAGCCGCTATAGCTGTTCGCGCCAATCAGGCTCGTCGTGCCCGTGCCGATCTGCGACAGACTGCCGGTGCCCGAGACGGCGCCGGCCACGGTCAGCGCGTCGGACCGGTTGAACAGCAGCGTGCCGTTGTTGGTCACTGCACCAGTGCCCAGCGTGCCGGTGGTCCCGCCCGCGCCGACCTGCAGCCCGCCGGACGCGATCGTGGTGGTGCCGGTATAGGTGTTGGCGCCGGTCAGGATCGTCGTGCCGCTGCCGGCCTGGGTGAGCGAGCCCGATCCCGAGATTGCGTTTCCGACCGTCAGCGCATCCGACCGGTTGAACAGCAGGCTGCCGCTGTTGGTCACCGCACCCGTCCCCAGGGTGCCGGTCGTGCCGCCGTCGCCGATCTGCAGGCCGCCGGACGAAATGCTGGTGGCGCCGGTGTAGCTGTTGTTGCCGGTGAGCACGGTAGTGCCCGTGCCGATCTGGCCCAGCGCCCCCGTGCCGCTGATCGCGCCGGCAACGGTCAGTTCGTTCGAGCGGTTGAACAGCAGGCTGCCGTTGTTCGTGACATCGCCGCTGCCCAGCGTGCCGCTGGTTCCGCCGCTGCCGACCTGGAGGGCGCCGGACGTGATCGTCGTCGCGCCGCTGTAGCTGTTGCTGCCGGTCAGCGTCGTGGTGCCGGCGCCGACCTGGGCGAGCGAGCCGGTGCCGGAGATCGCATTGCCCACCGTGAACGCATCCGACCTGTTGAACAGGAGGCTGGCGTTGTTGACCACGGCGCCCGTCCCGATCGAGCCGGCCGTTCCGCCGGAGCCGACCTGCAACGCGCCCGACGACACGGTCGTCGCACCGGAATAGCTGTTGTTGCCGGTCAGCGTCGTCGTTCCGACGCCGACTTGGCTCAGGCCACCGCTGCCGGAGATCGTGTTGGCCACCGAGATGGCATCGGACCGGTTGAAC
>SCVT01000054.1 GCA_004296815.1 Reyranella sp.
GTTGGCGAAGCCCGACGAGACGGGATGGGCCCTGATCAGCGTCAGCGCGCGCGCCGCCTCCGGATGCGCCTCAAGGAAGGCCGCGACCTTCGCCGGATCGGGCCTGCCGGTGGCCGGATCGTGCTTCAGCGCGACGAGATTGTCGTGAAAGCCCTGCGCGTCCCGCACCGGAAAGACGGGCGTATCGTTCATCGCGGTGCGCCAGGCCTCGCCGTTGGGCAGGGCGAAGTGGAGCGCCATGCTGCGCGCGACGTTGGGCCCGTCGGCCTTCGCCGGCTTGCCACCCGGCAACGAGAAGCGGCCCAGAACCGGTACGCGGCCGGGCTCGAAGACCCGGGCCCTGGAAAGCCTTGCCCCGGCGCCGTTGCTCTCGAACCAGCCGCTGAGGCAGAGGCCCTTGGCATGGTTGCGGCGGAAGCCCGGCTGCGGGCCGCTGTGGGCCTCGAGCGCCTCGACCACGCGGGCCTCGTCGATCCGGCCGGGAATGATCTCGCTCCCGGCCCAGGCGAAGCACGAGGCAAGACCCGCCACCACCGCGCCGGGCGTGGCCAACTGGACAATAGCCATGGGAGGCTCCTCGTCGGGATCGCGTCTAGAGAAGATCCGCCAGCAGGCGGGCGGCCCGCGCCGCGCCGTCGGCCTCGACCGGCCTGAACCGCGCGGGCCTCTGCAGCTCGGCCAGCATGGCCGCGGCGATCACTTCGGGTGTTGAGGTCGCGAACTCCAGGCGCCGTCCCGCCGCGTAGCGGTCGAGGCGATGGGCGACGTGGAAGTTCTGCTCGAAATGATTTTTCAGCGGGAAGTAGAGGAAAGGCGTTCCCGCCGCCGTAAGCTCCATGCAGGTCGTGAGGCCACCCTGCACCAGGGCGAGGTCGCAGGCCGCGAGATGGCGGTCGAGGTCGGGCACGAAGGCGTGGACCTCGACTCCCGACGGGATGTTCAGCGACAGCGGATCGATGCGTGGTCCGGCGACCAGCACCATGCGGAGCTCGGGCACGCGCGCCTGCGCGAGCGGCCAAGCCTGGAGGATGCGCCGGATCAGATGAGTTCCCACGCCCGAGCCGCCGACGGTGACGATGCAGACCCGCTCGCCGGGCCGGTAGCCCAGTCCTTGCCGCAGCTCGGCGCGGTCGCCGAAGGTCGCGGGGTGCTGGCCCAGCACATAGCCCGAGAAGTCGAAGTGCTTGGGCACCCAGTCGCGCATCTCCGGCAGATCCCGACCGAAGGACAGCGGCACGATATCGTCTGGATTGCCGACGAAGATGGCGCGGTCGCGCACGCCGGGATGACGCTCGACATGACCGATCATCTCGGCGTTGTAGTCGGTCGTCAGGAACGCTTCGCGCTCGCCACCCGACGGCATCGGCACGAAGCCGACGAAATCGGTAAACCAGGCTAATGCCGACTTCTTCAGTTCGGGATGCTCGTGCCAGTAATGGTCGATGTCCCAGGCCTCGTCGGCGATCACCAGGTCATAGCCGCCCGAATCGACCGCATCCTGGAAGATCATGAAGTTCTTGATCAACACCTCGT
>SCVT01000492.1 GCA_004296815.1 Reyranella sp.
GCGTGCCTGCTCGGCCGGGAACTTGTGCGCGATGGCCCAGCGCGGCGCGCGGCTGACGAAGCCCAGCCGCTCCTGCCAGTCGATGCGATCGATCTTGTAGACCACGCCATCGATGTCGTAGGGCAGCGACGACCGCTCCTCACCGATCTTCCGGTAGAAGGCACGCACCTCGTCGGGCGTGCGGCAGAGCCTGGTCAGCGGATTGGTCTTGAAGCCCCATTCCTTCAGGAGCTTCAGGTACTCGCTATGGGTCTTCCACGGCCGCGGCTCGGCCTCGCCCCAGGCATAGGCGAAGAAGCGCAGAGGACGTGACGCCGTGATCTCCGGGTCGAGCTGGCGCAGCGAGCCCGCCGCCGTGTTGCGCGGATTGACATAGGCCTTCTCGCCCGCCGCGATCTGACGGGCGTTCAGCTCCTCGAATGCCTTGCGCTCCATGTAGACCTCGCCGCGCACGTCGAAGGCCTTTGGCACGCCCTTGCCCTTCAGCTTTTGCGGGATGTCCTTGATCGTCTTGAGGTTGGCGGTGACGTCCTCGCCGGTCGTTCCGTCGCCGCGGGTCGCGCCCTGCACGAATACGCCATCCTCGTAGCGCAGGCTGATAGACAGCCCGTCGATCTTCGCCTCGCAGGAAAGCGCGATCTCGGCGTCGGGTTTGAGGTCGGTCTCGCGTTCGAGGCCGCGCCGCAACCGATCCAGAAAGCCCTGAAGCTCCTCGTCGGTAAAGGCGTTGTCGAGCGACAGCATCGGACGGCCGTGCCGGACCTTGGCGAAGGCCGTGGTCGGCGTCGGTGCCACGCGCTGCGTCGGGCTGAACATGTCGACGAGCTGCGGGAAGCGTTCCTCGATCGCCTTCAGGCGCTGCCGCAGCCTGTCGTACTCGGCGTCCGATATCTCCGGCTCGTCCTTCTCGTGATAGAGCTTGTCGTGGTGGGCGATCTCCTCGGCCAGGCGCTTGTGCTCGGCGCGCCCCTGCCGCTCGGTGAGATCCTCGACCTTCAAGCCGGCCACGACCTTCGCCGCCTTCGACATCTCAGCCCGCCGTCGCCAGCAGCTTGTCGGCCGCGGCGCGCGCCTCGGCCGTGACCTCGGCGCCCGACAGCATGCGGGCGATCTCCTCGCGCCGCCCTTTGGGATCGAGCGAGAGCACGTCGGTACTGGCCGCGCTGCGCGTCGTCGTCTTGCGGATCAGCCAGTGGCGATCGGCGATGGCCGCGACCTGCGGGGAGTGGGTGACGACCAGCACCTGGACGTCCTTTGCCAGCCGCTTCAGCCGCTCGCCGACGGCCGCTGCCGTCGCGCCGCCGATCCCGGAGTCGACCTCGTCGAACACGATGGTCGGGGCATCGCCCACCTTGGCGAGGCAGACCTTCAGTGCCAGCAGGAAACGCGAAAGCTCGCCGCCCGAGGCGATCTTTGCGATCGGCGCCGGCGGCGTGCCGGGATTGGTCGCCACGGTGAATTGCACGCGGTCGGTGCCGGCGGCGGACCATTCGGTCTCGGGCTGCGCCGCCACGTCCGTCACGAACTTCGCGCGCTCGAGCTTGAGCGGCCCGAGCTCGGCCGCCACCGCCTTGTCGAGCTTCGCCGCGCCCTTGCGGCGGGCGGCCGCCTGGACCTCGGCCGCCGTGATGTAGGCCGCGCGCGCCGCCTTGGCCGCCGTCGCGAGCTTCTTCAGGCCGGTTTCGCCGTCGTCGAGGGCCGCGAGCTGGGCGATGAATTTCTCCGTCAGGGCCGCAAGCTCCGGCACGGCGACGTTGTGCTTGCGGGCGGCGGCGCGCAGCGCGAACAGCCGCTCCTCGATCTTCTCGAGCTTCGCCGGATCGAACTCCAGGGAGTCGCGCGCAACCTCGAGCTGGGCCTGCGCCTCCGTCGCTTCGCTGAGCGCCCGTTCCAGCGCGGCGAGCGGCGTGTCGAGCCGGCCGGCGGCCTTGTCGGCATTGCGTTCGATCAGCCGGTGCGCGGTGCGCAGCGCGACAACCGCGCCGCGCCCCTGCTCCAGCTCACCCAGGGCCTG
>SCVT01000493.1 GCA_004296815.1 Reyranella sp.
CCATGTCGTCGCGCTTCACGATGAGATAGTCGCCGTCCTGGTAGTTCACCGCGAAGCCGAGCTGCGCGGTGTAGAAGGCGGCGCTCTCGGCGATGTCGAGCGAGGCGAGGACCGGAATGCAGCGCGCCGGATCGACGGTCATGCGTCGAAGCCGGTCAGCGAGATCGCATCGGCGGCCGGCGGCTGGAGCCCGCGCGACAAGAGATCGCCCAGGCGCGCGAAGATGCGGCCGGCTTCGGTGCAGCCGACATCCTGCGCCACGGCTTCGGCGGCGATGTTGAGCAGGGCGTTGCCGGCGAGGTCGCGGCATTCCTCGGGCAGACCCTCCACGGCGTCGGCGATCACGCGCATGGCGTGCTGCAGGTCAGCGAGACGGTCGGGCATGGGCGCGGTGGTCATGGGTGCCGTGGTCATGGGAGGGACCTTCAGTTCAGTCGGCTGCCGGCGTCGCCCGGCGCCGGGGCGAGGCGCAGGCCGGCGCCCGCCAGCGCGACGGCGAACGCCTTGAGCCGGATCGCCGCGACGCGCGAGGCCGTCGGCGCCATCATGACGTCGAGCGAGGCGAGCAGCGGACCGTCGTAGTCGCCTTGCGCCAACCCGCACAGCGCCACCAGAACCGCCTCGTCGCGGCTCACGCTCGAGCAGGTGGGCACATGAATCTCGATGGCGCGGCGCGCGCCGAACAGGAACGCATCCATTGCAATCGCGAAGTCGGGCAGCGCGTCGAGCAGGCCCGCGACCTTGAAGCCGTGGTGGAGGATCGATCCCTCGCAGGGCAGCGCGCGGTCCTGCTGCCACTGACGCAGCGCCCACAGCACGAAGCGCTCGCTCACGGGCAAGGCGCAGGCGCAATTGGCACGACCGCAGCCCGTCACTGATCCTTCATAGGGTGTGCTAAGTCCTTGTTCTGGCATCATTTCCACGGGACTTTCTGCGGTTGAGAACCATTGACAATTACTGCAGTCTATGCAACTGAGAGTCAATCGCAACTCAAAAGGGGATGAGAGGCGGATGAACCAGATCACGCGTCCGATTCGAATGGATCAAGGGGAGCGCGACAGACCGGAATCGAGCACGCCGGTCGTGGAGAGTGTCGCGCTGATGAGTGGCCGGCGAGAGCTGATCATTCGCCACAACGCCGACACCTACCGGCTGCGTGTGACCGCCTCCAACAAGCTCATTCTCACCAAATAAACGAGACCCCGAGGGGCCATCCCTCCTCGGTCAAACTGCCCAGCCAGCCGGTCCCTCCGAGGGATCCATGCCAGCCAGGCGTCCTTTTTTGTTTTGGGGACCTGGCCAATGAAAATCCGAATTCTTCTTCACGCGTTGATGGCGTCGACCGCCATCGGGGGAACTCTCGCAGTGCCGGCCTTCGCGCAGACACCGCCCGCCGCGACGACCGCCGATCCCACCCAGCAGGCGCCCGCTGCGTCTCCGGCGGCGACGCCGGGTGCCGCACCGCACGCGATCCCGACGCAGCTCGATGCCGTGACGACCGCCGCCATGCGCAGCCGGCGCCCGCTCGACGACGTGCCCGCGACCGTCTCGGTGATCACCACCGAGAACATCGATCGCGAGAACATGCAGGACATCCGCGACCTGGTGCGCAACGAGCCGGGCGTCAGCGTCGGCAACAACCCGAACCGCGCCGGCTTCCAGAACTTCGTGATCCGCGGCATCGGCGGCAACCGCGTGCTGATCATGGTCGACGGCATGCGCTCGCCCGACTTTCCCGACAGCAACACCGGCGCCGGCAGCTACACCCGCGAGCAGCCCGACCTCGAGGATATCAAGCGCGTCGAGATCATCCGTGGCCCGGCTTCGGCGCTCTACGGCTCGGACGCGATCGGCGGCGTGGTCGCTTACACGACCAAGGATCCCGGCGACTACATGCGCGAGGGCAAGAACGTCTATGCCAGCGTGAAGGCGGCCTATTCCGGAGCCAACCAGCAGTTCGCCGAGACCTTCACTGCCGCCGTGCGGACAGGCAACGTTGAGTATCTCGGCATCTACACGCGCCGCGACGGCCACGAATTCTATCCGGCCCAGTCCTCGCTCGGGCCCAACCCGACGAGCTGGTACAACAACGACTTCCTGGCCAAAGTCGTCATCAAGCCGACCGAGTCCGACACGATCCGCATCACCGGCGGCTACACGGAGGGCGTCCAGAACACGCAGGTCCTGTCCGGCGTCGGCGTCTTCACCAGCCTGTTCGCCCGGATCTACGACGAGTGGGGCAAGGACTACACCAACACCTACCGCATCAGCGCGCAGTGGGAGCGCACGGCGCCGATCGCCTTCATCGATCGCCTGAATTTCCTCGCCTACTTCAACTCGACCTACACCCAGGCCGACACCTACCAGCTCCGCGGCACCGTGGCCGGCACAAGCCCGACCAACGCCCGCGCCTCGCAGTTCTACTACTCGCAGCAGGTCTCGGGTGCCGAGCTGCAGATGCACACCGACACCAACTTCTTCGGCCTCGACAACTTCCTGACCTACGGCCTGAGCTTCGCCTACACGTCGACGACGCGGCCGCGCAATCGCTGGCAGATCCCCAACACCGGCCTCGCGGGGCCGACCCAGGTGGCGGGCGGCGAGACCTTCCCGAACAAGAACTTCCCCGACACCCAGACCGTCCAGGCCGGCGCCTACATCCAGGACGAGATCACCGCGCTGGGCGGCAAGCTCAAGGTCACGCCGGCCGTGCGCCTCGACTACTACAGTCTTCAGCCCGGTCCGGACCGCGCCTTCTGGAACTCGACCGGCGCCAGCCTGAACATGGTGCCGTCCGCCAGCACCTACATTTCGGCTTCGCCCAAGCTCGGCCTGCTCTATCACTTCACGGACACCTACTCGGCCTACTTCCAGTATGCGACCGGTTTCCGTGCTCCGCCCTACGACAACGCGAACTTCGGCTTCACCAACACCGCGTCGTTCTACCAGATCCTGCCCAATGCCAACCTGAAGCCGGAAACGGCGAACAGCTTCGAGGTCGGTTTCCGAGGCAAGTACGAGACCGGCTCGAGCTGGCAGCTCACCGGCTTCTACAACCTCTACAACAACTTCCTCGAGACGGTCGTCGTCGGCATGACCGGCCCGACCACGCTGTTCCAGTACGTGAACCTCACCAACGTCACGATCTGGGGCGTCGAGGCGCGCGGCGAGTACCGCTTCGCGCCGAACTGGGCGGTCGCGGGCTGGACGGCCTTCGCGCAGGGCACCGACACCCGGACCGGCCTGCCGGTCGACTCGGTCAGCCCGTGGGCGACGCAGGCCCGCGTGCGCTATGGCTTCGACACCGGCCTGGTCGCGCAGCTCATCGGCACGATGACCGCGCAGCACAACATGGTCAGCAATCCGACGTTCTTCCAGACGCCGGCCTACTTCAACCTCGACGCAACGCTCGGCTACACCTTCAACGAGCACTTCAAGATCAACGCCGGTGCGTTCAACATCACCGACGCGAAGTACTGGAACTCGAACGACGTCATTGGCGTCGCCTCGACCAACCGGCAGCTGGACCTCTTCGCCCAGCCCGGCCGCTACTTCGGCGTCAACCTAACGGCGAAATGGTAGTCCCGGCAGCCCTCTCCGCCGAGCGACTGCCGGCGCCATCGACACGCGGTCCCCGTGTGTCGGTGGCGTTGTCGCTTGCGTTGCACGGGCTGGCCATCGTTCCCCTGCTGCTGGCGGGCATGGCCGGCAGCAGCGCCAGCGACGAACCCGCCCTCATGGTCGAGCTCGCGCTTGCGGCCCCGACTCCAGGGTTGGCCTCGGAGGCCGAGGCCAAGGAATCTTCCGAGCCCCAGCCGCCGCCCGAGCCCGAGACGCCCTCGGTGTCGGTCGAGCACGCCGCCGCCGAGCTGCCGCCGCCCGAGCCGCAGCCGGAGATCGCGCTCGAGCCCGAGATCAAGGTCGAACTGCCGCCGCCGCAGGAAGTGCCGCCGGTCAAGGCCGCCGAGCTGAAGCCCATCGAGCCGCCGAAGCCCAGGCCGCCGGCGGCGAAGCCTCCCGCGCCGCGGCCCAACGCCGCCTCCGCCTGGACGCACGCGCCGGTTCCCGATGCCGGCAACGCCAGCTCGACGCAGCAGGCGAGTGCCTCCTCGGCGATCGTGTTCGAGGGCAAGCCACGCTACCGCATTCCGCCGACCCCGCCCGTCTATCCGCAGCGGTCCGTCGAGCTCAACCAGCAGGGCGAGGCGCTCGTGCGCGTGCGACTCGATCCCGACGGCTCCGCGGCCGAGATCCTGCTGTGGCGCGGCAGCGGCTTTCCGCTGCTCGACCGCGCCGCACTGGCCGCCGTGCGCGGCTGGCACTTCCTTCCCGCCGTACGCGACGGCCGACCGGTCGCTGCGTGGGTCGAGATCCCCGTTCGCTTTCATCTACGTTGAAAAGGAGAAGCCTGATGCTCGCCACCCCGAATGCGGAGCTTGCCGCCCGCTGGAGCCGCCTGCGCGGCGAGAAGCCCGCACTGCGCATCCGTGACGCCGCCGCGACCCTGGGCGTCAGCGAAGCCGAACTGGTGGCACTGGGCGTCGGCACGACCGCGACGC
>SCVT01000742.1 GCA_004296815.1 Reyranella sp.
CGCTTTACGCCCAGTAATTCCGAACAACGCTAGCCCCCTTCGTCTTACCGCGGCTGCTGGCACGAAGTTAGCCGGGGCTTATTCTGCGGGTACCGTCATCATCGTCCCCGCCAAAAGAGCTTTACAACCCGAAGGCCTTCATCACTCACGCGGCATGGCTGGATCAGGGTTGCCCCCATTGTCCAATATTCCCCACTGCTGCCTCCCGTAGGAGTCTGGGCCGTGTCTCAGTCCCAGTGTGGCTGATCGTCCTCTCAGACCAGCTAACGATCGTCGCCTTGGTGAGCCATTACCTCACCAACTAGCTAATCGTACGCGGACTCATCTTTTGGCGATAAATCTTTATCCCGAAGGAACCATCCGGTATTAGCCCCAGTTTCCCGGGGTTATTCCGAACCAAAAGGCAGATATCCACGCGTTACTCACCCGTGCGCCACTCGTGTATTGCTACACGCGTTCGACTTGCATGTGTTAAGCCTGCCGCCAGCGTTCGTTCTGAGCCAGGATCAAACTCTCAAGTTTAACGTGCTCCTCAAATAGAAAGAGGAGCGAGATCCCGTCACTAATTACTCACGTCCGACTTGCGTCGAACATTCCGAACTAGCGACAGCGAAAACAATCTGCGCCTGGAGCGCAAATCATCCGCCGCCGCCGGCGTATCCCTTTCCTAACAGACAATGCATAGAGCGCACGACCCGGGGGTCGAGACCTTCGATCGAACTGGGAACCGTCAAGGTCATGAAACCCTGCGCCGCAATTACGCGCGACGTTTCCGGTACACCCCGTTCTCCGTGGGAGCCGCGCTTATATGGGCCGGTCATAGGGGTGTCAAACGTAAAATTGCAGACGTGAGACGGCCGCTCCCGAGCCGCAAAAAAGCGCGTCAAACCTATTGTATTGTTGTGGCCTGCCGGGCTTTCCGGCATCAATATGTAGCGACATCTAGCGATCCGCCGCTGGGGACAGAATCGACCTGGCGGCGCCAACCCTAGCAGAGGTCCGGACCCACCGGACCCGTAATAGGTCAACGGTCATGACGGATTTCCCCTCTCCGTCGGACCGGCCGAAATCCGCCAAAAGCACCGCTTTTGCGCTGTTCCGGCCTGTCCTTTTTGCCATCGGTGTCATCGCCCTGGCGCTCGGCGGCCTGGTGCTCACGCACCGGTCGAATCCCGAGATCGCGGCACTGGAAAAGCAGCCACCGTCATCTCTTCCGGTGCCGGCGCCTTCGTCGCCGCCGGCCACGATTGCGCTGGCCGATCCCGAACCCGCGCCGCCGCTGACGTCCGCCGACTTCAGGATCGCCGGCTTCAAGGGCTTTCAGATGAAACAGCCGGATCCGGCCGCCGATCCCGAGCCTCCGGCCAGCGATCTCTACGAGCTCACGCTTCGCCTCGAACGCGGTGACACCGTCGAGAAGATGCTGGCCGACATCGACGTGCCCGAGGCCGACCGCAAGCAGATCGCCGAGAAGCTGCAGTCTCTCCTGAAGAAGAAGCGGCTGGCGACCGGCGAGACGATCGAACTCATGATGCAGACGATGCCCGAGCAGCCCGACGCGCCGCGCGTGCTGTCGTTGTCGGTACGTCCGCAACCTGAACGCGAGTACATCGTCAGCCGCAAGGACGACGGTTCGTACGACGCCGAGGAGAAGATCTACAAGGTCAGCCCGCGCATCGTCCGCGTCGAAGCCGAACGCAACGGTTCGCTGCAGCAGAGCGGCATCAAGGCCGGCGCCCCGTCCGCCGCGATGGTCGAGTTCATCCGCGCGATGTCCTACGACGTCGATTTTCAGCGCGAGCTGAAGGAGGGCCAGAAATTCACCGTGCTCCTCGAGCAGCTGGTGACCAGCGACGGAAAGGTCACACACCCCGGTCGCCTGCTGGCGGGAGAGCTGCGCCTGTTGAAACGGACGGTGACGGTGATCCGCTTCCGACCGCAAGGCGGCGCCGACGGCTTCTACAATCCCCAGGGCGAGAGCGTCGTGCGATCGTTCCTGCGCACGCCCATGGACGCCTCGAAGCTCACCTCGCGCTTCGGCATGCGCGAGCATCCGATCCTGGGCTTCAGCGCCCTTCACGCCGGTGTCGACTTCGCCGCCGCGCCGGGCACGCCGATCCTGGCGGCTGGCGTAGGCAAGGTCGCCATGGCCGGCCCCAACGGGGGCTACGGCCTCTACGTCAAGTTGCAACACACACAAGACGTTGCCACGGCCTACGCGCACATGTCCCGCCTCGGCCCCGGCATCAAGCCGGGCGTGTCGGTCCGCCAGGGCCAGGTGATCGGCTTCGTCGGCTCGACCGGCATGTCGACCGGCCCGCATCTGCATTACGAGTTCCACCGCGGCGGCAAGCAGGTCAATCCGCTGACGCAGAAGTTCGCCATGCGCGGCGCGGTCAGCGGCAAGGACCTCACCCGCTTCCAGGCATTGACGCGCCAATACCTCAACCAGCTCAAGAGCGCGCCCGCCGTGGCTGACGTCAACGACAAGCCGCCGCAGAAAAAGACGTCGCAGGCCCCCAAGGAACCTGCGACGCCCCAGATCGCGAAAGGCGACTAGCGTTTAGTCGGCGGCCTCGCCCAGAACACGCTGGCCGCCAATCGTGAGTTCGCCGTTCTCGACGCCGACCTCGACGGTTTCGCCGTCCTTGATGCGGCCCTCGAGCAGCAGGGTCGCCAGCGGATTCTGCAGGCTGCGCTGGATGACCCGCTTCAGCGGCCGGGCACCGTAGACGGGGTCGTAGCCGCGGTTGGCCAGCCACTGCAGCGCTTTCTTGTCCAGCTCGAGGCCGATCTTGCGGTCCGCCAGGAGCTTGCGCAGCTGGCCGAGCTGGATGTCGACGATATCCGTCATGTGCGCGCGGCTCAGCCGGTTGAACAGCAGGATCTCGTCGAGGCGGTTGAGGAACTCCGGCCGGAAGGCACGGCGCACCTCTTCCATCACCTGGTCGCGCACGGTCTCGGTCGACTGACCTTCGGCAAGTGCCGCCAGATGCGCGCTGCCGAGGTTGGACGTGAGCACGATCAACGTGTTGTTGAAATGCACCGTGCGGCCCTGGCCGTCGGTCAGGCGACCGTCGTCCAGCACCTGCAGCAGCACGTTGAAGACATCGGGATGGGCCTTCTCGACTTCGTCGAACAGGATCACCTGATACGGCCGCCGGCGCACCGCTTCGGTGAGCACGCCGCCCTCGTCGTAGCCGACATAGCCCGGCGGCGCGCCGATCAGACGGCTGACGGCATGCTTCTCCATGAACTCGCTCATGTCGATGCGCACCATCGCGTGATCGTCGTCGAACAGGTAGTTCGCCAACGCCTTGGTGAGTTCGGTCTTGCCGACGCCGGTGGGGCCCAGGAACAGGAACGAGCCCATCGGCCGGTTGGGATCCTGCAGACCCGCCCGCGCGCGGCGAACGGCGTTGGACACCGCGTTGATCGCCTCGTCCTGGCCGATCACGCGCTTGTGCAGCTCTTCTTCCATGCGCAGGAGCTTGGCCCGGTCGCCTTCGAGCATCTTGTCGACGGGGATGCCGGTCCAACGCGAGACCACCGCGGCAATGTCCTCGGGCATGACTTCTTCCTTCACGCCGCGGCTGCCGCTGAGCTCGATGTTCTCCGCCGCCTTGAGCTTCTTCTCGAGGTCGGGAATGACGCCGTAGGACAGTTCACCCGCACGGGCGAGTTCGCCCTTGCGCTGTGCGATCTCGAGTTCATGGCGCGCCTTGTCGAGCTGCTCCTTGACCTTCTGGGCATCCGCCAGCTTGTCCTTGGCCGACTTCCACTGCGCCGTCAGTCCGGCCGATTTCTGCTCGAGTTCGCTCAGCTCCTTTTCGAGCTTCTGGAGGCGTTCGCGCGATGCCGGATCGCTCTCCTTCTTCAGCGCTTCGCGCTCGATCTTGAGCTGGATGATGCGCCGGTCGAGTTCGTCGAGATCCTCCGGCTTGCTGTCGACCTGCATGCGGATGCGGCTGGCCGCCTCGTCCATCAAGTCGATCGCCTTGTCCGGCAGGAAGCGATCGGTGATGTAGCGATTGGACAGCGTCGCGGCGGCCACGATGGCGGCATCGGCGATGCGCACGCCGTGATGCAGCTCGTACTTCTCCTTGAGGCCGCGCAGGATCGAGACCGTGTCCTCGACCGTCGGTTCGGCCACGAACACCGGCTGGAAGCGGCGTGCGAGGGCTGCGTCCTTCTCGATGTGCTTGCGGTACTCGTCGAGTGTCGTGGCACCGACGCAATGCAGCTCGCCGCGCGCCAGCGCCGGCTTCAGCATGTTGGAGGCATCCATCGCCCCGTCGGCCTTGCCCGCCCCGATCAGGGTGTGCAGCTCGTCGATGAAGACGATGATATCGCCCTCGGCCGAGGCGATCTCCGACAGCACCGCCTTCAGGCGCTCCTCGAATTCGCCGCGGTACTTGGCGCCCGCCACCATGGCGCCAAGGTCGAGCGACATCAGCTTCTTGCCCTTGAGCGACTCCGGCACGTCGTCGTTGACGATGCGCAGGGCCAGACCCTCGGCAATCGCCGTCTTGCCGACGCCGGGCTCGCCGATGAGAACGGGGTTGTTCTTGGTGCGACGGCTCAGCACCTGGATGGCGCGACGGATTTCCTCGTCGCGACCGATCACCGGGTCGAGCTTGCCTTCGCGCGCCATCTGGGTGAGGTCGCGTGCATACTTCTTGAGCGCATCATAGCCGCTTTCGGCCGACGCCGAATCGGCGGTCCGGCCCTTGCGCAGTTCCTGGATGGCCTTTTCAAGCGCCGGCGCCTTCACGCCGCCCTTGGCCAGCGCGTTGGCCGCCTCGGTGCCCTTGGCAAGCACCAGCGCCAGCAGCATCCGCTCGACGGTGACGAATGAGTCGCCCGCCTTCTCGGAGATCGCCTCGGCCTGTTCGAACAGGCGCGCCGTTTCGGGCGCCAGATAGATCTGGCCCGCGCCCTGGCCCTCGACCTTGGGCTGCTTGGCGAGATTGGCCTCGACCTCGCGATGCACAACCCGTGAATCGCCGCCTGCCGACGTGATCAGGTTGGCCGCGAGGCCCTCCGGATCGTCGAGCAGGACTTTCAGAAGATGGTCGGGAACGAAGCGCTGGTGGCCATCGCGCAGCGCCAGCATCTGGGCGCTCTGCAGGAAGCCCCGCATGCGTTCAGTGTATTTCTCTTGGTTCATTGCTCTACCCTTTCATTCACGCCCCCGGCTCGCGGCAGGCGAAAGAGCGGACCCCTATCCGGGCATCCTGCGATCGATATGGGAAGGGATCGCGCAGGTACAAGACCGGACCGGACGTGCGGCTTTCCGCTGCAACTATGCCGGTCTATGAAGGCTGTCCGACACGATCTAGATCAAGAGGATGGGGAGAAAAGCAATGTCCGGTGGACACGGTCACGTCGATGGATCGAACAAGAAGATCGCCCTGCTGGTCGCCGTCTTGGCCGCCCTGCTGGCGATATCCGAGATGGCCGGCAAGAGTTCGCAGACCCACGCCCTCTCCAGCCACATCGACGCGTCCAATCTCTGGTCCTTCTTCCAGGCCAAGACGATTCGGCAGACCACGATGCGCACGGCAGCCGATGGCGCCGACGCCCAGTTCAAGGACACCCCTCAGAGCATGCCGGCGGCCCTGAAGGCCCAGTCCGAGCAATGGCGGCGCACCGCGCAGCGCTACGAGTCGGAACCGGAGACCAACGAAGGGCGCAAGGAGCTGATGGCCCGGGCCAAGGACAAAGAGGCGTTCCGTGACCGCTCTCTGGCCGCCTACCACATGTTCGAGTACGGCTCGGCCTGCTTTCAGTTGGCGATCGTGCTGGCTGGTGCCGCGGCGCTGACTGCCGTCGCCTGGCTCACTTTCGTCTCGTTCGGCCTGGGCGCAGTGGGCATCGGCTTTACCGTGCTGGGCTTCGTGGCCCCGACTCTGGTCCACATATAGGAACAATGAAGAACACCCGATGGCGGGGCCATCGGGTGTTCTCGAAGCTCTCGTCTGGACCGACTGTCAGCCGCCGCGCCGGCCTGCCGGGGGGGTGAACGCCGGAACGTCAGGCTGATCTTCGGCCGCCGGGTCGTCGTCGGTCGAAGGGCTACGCCCGGCTTGCAAGAACGCGACGCCGCCAAGACCGGGCTCGGCCTCGTTGGCGTCTTCTCCCCGGCCACCCATTCGCTCGCCCGGGGCGTGACCGTTGGCATTGCTGGGAGGTGGACCGGCCTGTTGGCCGCCCTGTTGACCTTGCTGACCCTGTTGGGGATTCGGCTGGCCGCCTTCCTCGTCACCATAGCCCACGTTGTTGCGCTGGCCGAAGCCGCCCATGGTCTGGATCATGCGGAAATAATGGTCGGCGTACTGCCAGTAAGCCTCGGCCTGGATACGGTCGCCCGAAGCGGCCGCCTCCCGGGCAAGGGCTTGGTATTTGTCGAATACCTGATGCGCATTGCCACGGACCCGGACGTCGGGGCCGCTGCTGTCGAACATCTGGTTTCGATTGGGCGGGCGGTTGGGGTTGTGATGTTGCTTGTGGTGGATGTTGTGGCCACCGCCACCGCCGCCGCCGCCACCATTGCGACCGCCGCGCGATCGCTGACGATTGTTTGGTCTCATTAACCTAGGGCCAGTTACACGCCGGACGGGGTTGTTGTTGTTTGCGACCCTCTGCCCTTCATGGGCGCCGTCACGGCTAAATTTCAGAGGGATATATTTGCCCGCCACCTCGCGGCTCGGGCTGAGCCCCCTAAGGGACAGTTCACAAGCTAGTCCTATTCCCCTCCCTTGCCAACTCCTTAATGCGTCGCCGCGACGATACGATCGATCCCACCGAGATCCTTCCAGGGGGCCTCGACGGCGAACCCGGCCAACGAGAAAAGCGCCGATATTTCAGGGGCTTGTCCTTCGCCAGCTTCGACGAGGACCCGGCCGCCCGGAACGACCAGCCCGGCCGCCCCGCCGGCGATGGCGCGATATGCCGAAAGTCCATCCCCGCCGCCATCCAGGGCAAGCCTGGGCTCGAAACGGCCAACATCCGGCATCAGCCCCTCGATCGCGCTCGTCTCGATATAGGGCGGGTTGGAGACAAGAAGGTCGAACGGGCCACCCAACCGCCCGGCCCAGCCCGGCTCTTGCCAATCGCCGCCGACAAGGCTCACCCGGGCGCCGACCCCGAGCGCATCCGCATTGGCTTCGGCCACCG
The DNA here is from genome assembly GCA_004296815.1 of Reyranella sp. Lineage (GTDB taxonomy): Bacteria > Pseudomonadota > Alphaproteobacteria > Reyranellales > Reyranellaceae > Reyranella. The sequence continues at coordinate 7,180 of SCVT01000742.1, forward strand.
CCAGGGCCGCCGGTGAGACATCCATGCCGATGCCGCGGGCGTTGGGAAACTCCCGGAGCAGCGTGAGCAGCAGACAGCCCGAGCCGACGCCGAGATCCAGAATACGCCACGGTTCCGTCCGCCCCGGCATCAGCGCCAGCGCCGCCTCGATCAGCGTCTCACTGTCGGGCCGAGGCACGAGGACGGCGGGAGAAACCTTAAACGGCAAACCCCAGAATTCACGCTCGCCCAAGACATAGGCCATCGGCTCGCGCCGGATACGGCGCGCAGTGAGCGCACGCACCGCCTCGGCCACCGCAGGTGCCGCGACCTCGTCGCCGTGGGCGATCAGCCACTCGCTGGTGACTCCGCCGGCATGAGCCAGCAACAGGCGGGCTTCGAAGCGGGCATTGTCGATGCCTGCCGCGGTCAGGGCGACGGCGGCATCGCGGAGCAGCGCGTCGTAGCGCGCGACCCCGGACACCGGCTAGGCCGCCAGCTCCGCCAGACGACCCGCCTCGTCGTCGGCGGTCAGCGCGTCGATCAGCTCGTCCAGCCCGCGGCCTTCGAGCACCTCGTCCAGCTTGTAGAGCGTGAGGTTGATGCGGTGATCGGTGACGCGGCTCTGCGGAAAATTGTAGGTGCGGATGCGTTCGCTGCGATCGCCGCTGCCCACCTGGCCCTTGCGGTCGGCCGAACGAATGTCGTCACGGCGCTGGCGCTCGGCATCGTAGAGCCTGGCGCGCAGAATCTTCATCGCCTTGGCCTTGTTCTTGTGCTGGCTCTTCTCGTCCTGCTGGCTGACCACGACGCCGGTGGGGATGTGCGTGATGCGCACCGCCGAATCGGTCGTGTTGACCGACTGTCCGCCCGGCCCGGAGGAGCGGAAAACATCGATTCTGAGGTCCTTCTCGTCGATCTTGATGTCGAATTCCTCGGCTTCCGGCAGCACCGCAACGGTCGCCGCCGAGGTGTGGATGCGACCCGATGCTTCGGTGGCCGGCACGCGCTGCACCCGATGCACGCCCGATTCGAATTTCAGCCGGGCGAACACGTTGCGGCCCGTCACGGTCGCGATCGCTTCCTTGTAGCCGCCGATGCCGGTGTCGGAGAGTTCCATGATCTCGAACTTCCAGCCGTGCTCGGTGGCATAGCGCTGGTACATGCGGAAGAGATCGGCGGCGAACAGGGCGGCTTCGTCGCCACCCGTGCCGGCGCGGATTTCCAGGATGGCATTCTTCTCGTCGGCCGCGTCCTTGGGCAACAACATGCGCTTCACGGTCTGCTCGAGTTCGGGCAGGCGCTTGCGTAGCGCCGCCGCCTCTTCCTCGGCGATCGCTTTCATGTCGGGATCGGCCGCCATCGCCTCGGCGTCCTTCAGCTCCTGCTCGGCCTTATGCCATTCGTTCACCGCCTCGACGA
>SCVT01000494.1 GCA_004296815.1 Reyranella sp.
GCGACCTGCGCGCGATTGCAGACCGACGGGTCCGTCGCCGTCGAGATCGAACACGGTGGCGGCAACGCCGCGCTCCATGCCCCCGCGGCGGTGCTGGCGCTGGGCGGGCGGCAGAGCTGGCGCGAGCGCCTGATCGCCCCCGGCCTCCGCCTCGCCGACTGCACGCTGCGCCACGTCCTGCCCTCGGACCGCTTGCTGGAGCGCGACGGACTGGCTGAAGCCGATGCGATCCTGGCCGAAGCCGGCGGCCGCAAGGTCCTGATCCTGGGCGGCTCGCACAGCGCCTATGCCGCGGCATGGGCGTTATTGCAGCTTCCCGGCGCGACCGGGCTCGGCGTGGGCCAGATCGAGATCCTGCAGCGCCGGCCGCCCGTCGTCTTCTATCCCGACGCCCAGGCCGCGGCCTCGGACCTCTACCCAGTGCGGCCCGGCGACATCTGCCCGCGCACGGGTCGCGTGCATCGCATGGGCGGGCTGCGCGGCTTCGGGCGCGACATGTGGCGGCAGGTCTCCGGGCGCCCCGGCGTCACCTCAGATCCAAGGATCGGCACGCGGGCGCTGACGCGGCTCCCCGCGGGCCTGTTGCAGGCCATGCTCGAGGAGGCCGCGCTGGTCGTCGCCTGCTTCGGCTACGGCTCGATCACGCTGCCGGTCCTGGACCAGGCAGGTGAGCGGCTGGCGCTTGCCGCCGACGACGGCCTTCCCGCCGTCGGCGAGACCTGCCGTCTCGCGCTCCGCGACGGCCGCACCATCGACCGGCTGTTCGGCATCGGGCTCGGCACCGGCTACCGCCTGCCTGCCAGCATGGGCGGCGAGCCCAACTTCGACGGCCAGGCGAACAGCCTGTGGCTCTACCAGAACGACATTGGCGCCACGATCCATCGCGAGATCACGACGATGACGGCGCCCGTCGCCCTCGCGGCGGAGTAGCCGCCGGCGTCAGGCCGAGGCTTTGCCCTTCGACGGGCCCTGGGGCGGACCGCTCCAGCGCGGGGCGTCCTTGGTGTCCAGCCCGAACAGGTCGAGCGCGCGCGCCACGGAGTGCGTCACGATCTCCTCGACCGTGCGCGGCCGCGTGTAGAAGGCCGGGACCGGGACGTGGACGACGGCGCCCATCTCGGTGACGGCCAGCAGGCTCTTGATGTGGCCCACATGCAGCGGCGTCTCGCGGAACATCAGCACGACGCGCCGCCGCTCCTTGAGGCAGACGTCGGCGGCGCGCGACACCAGGCCCGAGGTCACGCCCGTGGCGATCTCGCCCAGCGTCTTCACCGAGCAGGGCGCCACGATCATGCCCATGGTCTGGAACGAGCCGCTCGAGATCGCCGCCGCCATGTCGCCCGGCGCATGGACGACGTCGGCCAGCGCCCGCAGCGCGGCGGCCGACAGGTCGGTCTCGAGCGCCCGCGTCTGGTCGCCGGCCTTGGAGACCACCAGGTGACTCTCGATCCCGAGCGCCCGCAGCGCCTGGAGCACGCGGATGCCGTAGACCGTGCCCGACGCGCCGGTGATGCCGACGATCATCCGCTGCCGAGGTGAGCTCTTTGCCGCCATGGCGGGACGATAGCATGCCTTTTCCGAACACGAGTTGTTCGGGAACTGTTCGTCCGGAAATTCGCAAAGCGCCGGCCCGCTTGAACCGGACGAGTCGCGCCGACTCGGGCCCGAATCGCGGACCTGTTCGGTATCGAAACAGCCACGGTGTTGCCCACGCTTCGAGTGCGGCGCATGTGAATGCGCCGGGGCCGCTACGCGCCCTCCTCAGGGTGAGGTCTTTTCCCTTTGCCCTCATCCTGAGGAACGGGCGAAGCCCGCGTCTCGAAGGATGGCAAAGGAAAAGGCGCGGCCCCGGAGAGGGATCGCGCCTTCGTCATCGTGACATCGACATACC
>SCVT01000495.1 GCA_004296815.1 Reyranella sp.
CTGCCCGGCGTCGGCCGCAAGACCGCCAACGTGGTGATGAACGTGGCCTTCGGCGAGGCGACCATCGCCGTCGACACGCACATCTTCCGTGTCGGCAACCGCACCGGGCTCGCTCCCGGCAAGAACCCGCTGCAGGTCGAGCTGAAGCTGCTGAAGCGCGTGCCCGAGGAATACCGGCTGCATGCGCATCACTGGCTGATCCTGCACGGCCGCTACACCTGCAAGGCGCGCACGCCGATGTGCCCGGCCTGCGTCGTCAACGACCTCTGCACGTTCAAGGGAAAGACGGTCGTCGCCTAGACCGACTTGTTGCGCAGCCGGCCTTCGTAGTCGCGCTTGCCGATCGGCACGCCGCGCATGCGCAGGATGTCGTAGGCGGTGACGGCGTGGAAATGGAAGTTGGGCAGCGAAAAGGAAAGAAGGAACGTCTCTGGTGTGAAAGCGTGCTGTCGCGGCGCCCAGGGCTTCCAGGAGCGATCGTTTTCGTCGAGCGGGCGGTGGAGGGTGATGTTCAGCGTCTTGCCGGCCCAGCTGTTGACCTCGGCGGGCGTGAACGCCTCCAGCGCGGTCACCGCCTCGCCGACCATGGCCCGCAGCCCGGCGAAGGGGATCGGCCCAACCAGGTCGGGCGGCGTGAAGCTGCCGGTCTTCGCGGTCAGGACGCCCCATACGGAATGGTGACACGCCGCCTCGATCTGGAAGTGAAACGGCGCCATGTCGGGATAGAGGCGCGCCTCCACAAAGTCATCGGGATCGGCACCGGTCTCGGCGCAATGCGCGATCGCCCGGTCGAGGAAGCCTGCCATGGCGCGCACGGTCTGGAGGAACGTGGGCACGCTGAGGTCGTAGAGCGACGTCGCCATTGATCTTCCCTTGCCCTAGCGGCCGAGCGCCATGGCAAGGCGGGCACCCAGCAGCTTCCAGATGAACCGGAAGGAGAAGCCCGGATAGGTCGGGACGTCACGCGGGATCGCGGCGGCGTCCGGTGCGAACCTGGTGCAGATGCGCATGTCGACCGGCGGCGCCGCGCCCTGGAGGCGGCCGCGATAGACCGGCACCCAGTGCTTCGAATCGTCGAAGGTCATGGCCATGGCAGAGTTGCAGCAGGTCGCGACCACGCGGTTGGTGTCCGTCTTCGGCTTGAGCTTCTCGCTCTGCAGGAGCCCGCCACCCTTGGTGCAGCTGATGCGATCCTTGCGGAAGAGGATGTAGGAGACGCCGCCGTCGGGATCGCGCACCGGCGGCGCGCCGGGCAGCGCCTCGATGCGACGCGCGCCTTCCTGGCAGTCGTCGCAGTAGCAGGCGACACCCAGGATCGGCCGGTCGGTCGCCTCGTATTCGACACTTCCGCAAGCGCAGCGCGCGATCATGCCAGTGCTCTCATGCCAGTGCTCTCAGGCCGGTCCTCAAGGCGTCCGCATCATCGAGCAGCGCTTCGATCTTGCCGTGCTCGCGCTTCCAGATCGGCAGCGCGCTCGCGAGAAGGCGATGGCCCGCCGCCGTCAGGACGAGGCGGCGGCTGCGCCGGTCGGCCGGATCGACCTTGAGCTCCACTATGCCGTCGCGCTCGAGCGGCTTCAGCGCCGCGGTCAGGGTCGTGCGATCCATCGCGAGAAGGTCCGCAACCGCACCGATCGACGGCGGCTCCGGCCGGTTGAGCGCCATCAGCAGCGAGAACTGGCCGCTGGTGAGGCCGAGCGGCCGGAACAGCCCATCGAAATGGCGCGCCAGCACGCGCGCGGTCCGCTGCGCGGCCAGGCAAAGGCAACGATCGTGAACGTGTTGCGTTGTATCAAACCGAACGGTTAAATACGTTGACATGCCGGAATTGTGTTGATACCAACCCATCCCGTCAAGACCACCAAGGAGAAGCTGACATGACCTACGTGCAGGGATTCGTGTTGCCGGTGCCGGCCGACAAGAAGGAAGCCTATCGCAAGGCCGCCGCAGATTTCTCGCCGATCGCCAAGGAATTCGGCGCCACGCGCCAGGTCGAGGCCTGGGGCGACGACGTGCCCGACGGCAAGCTCACCGACTTCAAGGGCGCCGTGAAGGCCAAGCCCGACGAGATCGTCGTCTTCTCCTGGATCGAATATCCCAGCAAGCAGGTGGCCGACGCGGCACACCAGAAGATCATGACCGACCCGCGCATGAAGGACATGGCGATGCCCTTCGACGGCCAGCGCATGATCGTCGCGGGCTTCACGCCGATCCTCGACGAGGGCAAGCGCGGCAAGCCCGGCTACGTCGACGGCTTCGTGGCCGCCGTGCCGGCCGGCAACAAGGACGCCTATCTCAAGATGGCGACCAAGGCGGCGGCGTTGTTCAAGGAATACGGCGCCATCCGCGTGGTCGAGACGTGGGGCGACAACGTCCCCGACGGCAAGGTCACCGACTACAAGGGCGCGGTGAAGGCCACGGCCGACGAGAAGATCGTCTATTCCTGGATCGAGTGGCCGTCCAAGCAGGTCCGCGACGAGAGCTGGAAGAAGATGATGGAAGACGAGCGCATGAAGGATCAGCAGATGCCGTTCGACGGCAAGCGCCTGATCCACGGCGGCTTCGCGACCATCCTCGACGCCTGAGAGAAGGGACACGCAATGGCAACCGCCAAGAACACGATCTGCCTCTGGTACGACAAGGATGCCGAGGCCGCGGCGCGCTTCTACGCCGCGACCTTTCCGGACAGCAAGGTGACGGCCGTCCACAAGGCGCCGAGCGACTATCCGTCGGGCAAGAAGGGCGACGTGCTCACCGTCGAATTCACGGTGTGCGGCGTCCCCTGTCTCGGCCTGAACGGCGGGACCGCGTTCAAGCAGACCGAGGCCTTCTCGTTCCAGATCGCCACCGACGACCAGGCCGAGACCGACCGCTACTGGAACGCCATCGTCGGCAACGGCGGGCAGGAGAGCGCCTGCGGCTGGTGCAAGGACAAATGGGGCCTCAGCTGGCAGATCACGCCGCGCGTGCTGACCGAGGCGCTGGCCGTCGGCGGCGATGAAGCCCGCCGCGCCTTCGAGGCGATGATGGACATGCGGAAGATCGACGTCGCCAAGATCGCGGCGGCGCGAAAGGGCTGACGTCCGCCGGTCGGCAGGGAGCGCGCTCAGACCTGAGCGCGCTCCTCGCGGACACTCCAGAGCAGCACGAAGCCCAGCACCAGGAAGAACAGCACGCACGCCATGCCGATGCGTGTCGAGCCCGACGCCGCGGTGACGATGCCGATGGCGAGCGGCGCCATCCAGGCGGTGGCGCGGCCCGACAGCGCAAACAGGCCGTAGAACTCGCCGCTCATGCCGTGCGGTGCGATGCGGCCGATCATGGTGCGGCTGGCGGCCTGCATCGGCCCCATGCAGAAGCCGAGAAGCAGCGCGAAGCCCATCAGGGTCTTCTCCTGCACCGAGCCGAACAGGCCGCGCGTCGGGCTGAGCGGCTCGGCGGGCACGATGTAGAAGACGTGGTTGGCGGTGACGCCGACGATGCCGACAGTCGCGATGACGACGCCGGCGATGGCGAGCTGGACGACGCGCTTGCTGCCCATCCAGTCGTCGAGCTTGCCGCCCAGGAACGCGCCGGGGATCGCGAACACGGTGAGGATGATGCCGAAGATCCCGAGGGTCACCGTGCTCCAGCCGAAGGTCGCGGCGGCATAGACGCCGCCGAAGGCGATGATGGCGGCGAGCCCGTCATTGTAGAGCATGAAGGCGATCAGGTAGCGCAGTGCGTTGCCGAAGCGCGGGATGCGCTTCAGCGTCGACACCAGCGAACGGCCGCCTTCACGGGCGGCGGTGAGCAGCGGCTGGCGCCGCGCGCCGGCGGAGTCCGGCGTGAACAGGAACATCGGCAGCACGAAGATCGCGATCCACAGCGCCGAGGCCGGGCCCACCAGGCGCTCGAGTTCGTTGGTCGCGGGATCGAGGCCGAACAGCGGGCGGTCGTTGTTGGCGGCGAGGCCGAACATCGCGGGCATCGAGACCGCGAGCACGATGAAGAGCGAAACGAGGCCGCCGCAATAGCCCAGCCCCCAGCCGAATCCCGACAACCAGCCCATGCGCTCGGGCCGTACGATGTTGGGGAGCTGCGCATTGTTGAACACGATCGACATCTCCGCGCCGACCGTGGCGAGGATGACGGCCCAGCTGATCGGCAGGATGAGATCGGGCCGGTGGGGATAGGCCCACCACAAGCCGGCGCAGCCCGCGATGAGCAGGAGCTGGAAGGCGAAGATGAACGGCTTGCGGCGTCCGCCCGCGTCGGCCATCGCGCCGAGGAAGGGGCTCATCAGCGCGATCAGGATGCCCGAGGCCGACTGCGTGAAGGCCCAGGCCGACTGGCCTTTCACCGGATCGCCGACAAGGACGTTCGCGAAGTAGGGCGCGAAGATGAAGGTCGTGATGATGGTGAAGAAGGGCTGGTTGGCCCAGTCGAACAGCGCCCAGCTGAACTGGCCGAGCTTCGGGGCCTCCGTGGTCGGGCCTTCCCCGTTCGTGCCTTGTTGGGCGGGCGCGGCCGTGTGCATTCCGGTCATGTGCCGCCAGTATGCCCGAGAACGCGCCGCCGAAGCTGCCAGATCGCGTCGCGGTTTGTGGGCGAAAACACCTTCTTCATGGCCTCCTCCCACGGCAGCCAGAGCTGCGCCACGTGCTCGGCCGGATCGAGCGTCGCCACGGTCTGCTCAGGCACCGTGAAGCCGAACACGTGCTCGACATTGTGGGTGACGTCGGGCGCGTAGCGCGAGCGCCACTGGGCCCAGATTTCGTAGCGGTTGGTCTGCCGCCAGTCGGCGAGCGTGCCGACGCTGAGGCCGGTCTCCTCCAGAAGCTCGCGCCGGGCGGTCGTCTCGAGGTCGGGATCGTCGGGCTCGCGCGAGCCGGTCACCGACTGCCAGAAGCCTGTCCCCGTGCGCTCCAGCACGAGCACGTCCAGGCGCGGCGTGTGGACCACGACCAGCACCGATTCTGGGAGCTTGAAGGCCATCGGGACCAGCATATAAGGTCCCGCGGCAGATTTCCGAGGGGACAATGAGCAAGCAGCTTCAGGCCACCATCGATGCGGCGTGGGAAAAGCGCGACGGCATCAGCAGCGCCACCAAGGGCGAGGTCCGCGACGCGGTCGAGGCGGCGATCGCCGGCCTCGACGACGGCACCTATCGCACTGCCGAGAAGTTCGGTGACGAATGGGTCGTGCACCAGTGGCTGAAGAAGGCCGTGCTGCTCTCCTTCCGCCTCTACGATTCGGTCCCGATGGACGGCGGCGCCGCCTTCCCGGGCATGGGCGCCGCGCCGTGGTTCGACAAGGTGCCGCTCAAGACCACCGGATGGGACGCCGCGCGCTTCGCCAAGGCGAACTATCGCTCGGTGCCGGGGTCGGTCGTGCGCCGCGGCTCCTACATCGCGCCGTCGGTCGTGCTGATGCCCTCCTTCGTGAACCTCGGCGCCTATGTCGACACCGGCACCATGGTCGACACCTGGGCGACGGTCGGCTCGTGCGCGCAGATCGGCAAGAACTGCCACCTCTCGGGCGGCGTCGGCATCGGCGGCGTGCTGGAGCCGCTGCAGGCCAATCCGGTCATCATCGAGGACAACTGCTTCATCGGCGCCCGCTCCGAGGTCGTCGAGGGCGTGATCGTCGGCACCGGCGCGGTGCTGTCGATGGGCGTGTTCATCAGCGCCAGCACCAAGGTGGTCGATCGCACCACCGGCCAGATCCACATCGGCAAGGTGCCGCCCTATTCCGTGGTCGTGCCGGGCAACATGGGTGGCGGTCCCGACCGGCCCTCGCTCTACTGCGCCGTCATCGTCAAGACGGTCGACGAGCGCACGCGGTCGAAGACCTCGGTCAACGAGCTGCTGCGCGACTGACGTCCGCCCGGATCAGCCGGCGTGGCGCTTCCACTCCGGCTGCTTCTTCAGGTGCTCGCCCTCCTTGGCGAGGATCTTCGAGGTGCGCTCGGGCGCGAAGCCGAGCGCCACGAAGGCGGGGCCGACATTGGCGACCTCGCGGTAGTCGGCGATCTTGCCGTCCCTCAGCGTCATCATCGACACGCCCTCGAAGCCGACGCGCTTGCCCTGCGCCTCCGGCAGCTTCGAGACGTAGCTGAACGTGTAGTAGGCGTAGAGCATCTTGCCGTCGCTGACCGGCCGGTGCATCTCCCACCGGAACTCGTGCGCGGTGCGATAGAACCAGTCGTCGATCATCTCGGCGATCTTCGCGCGGCCCTTGAAATCGCCGTAGAAGACGTCGTGGTAGACGCCGTCCTCGGTGAACAGGTTCGCGAACGCCTTGCCGTCATGGCCCTCGACGGCCGCGCAGAATGCTTTCAGCAGCGCTGACGTATCCATCCAATTTCCTCCCGGATTTCCATAATCATGACTAAACTCCCGGACCCTGCAAGGGAGGCATCGGCATGAGTTTCTGGATCGTCCTCGGCATCCTCGCCGCCATCGGCGTTTGGCTGATCGCCGTCTACAACGGCCTCGTCGGCGCCCGGAACCAGGGCCAGACCGCGTGGAGCCAGATCGACGTGCAGCTCAAGCGGCGGCACGACCTCATTCCCAACCTCGTGCAGGTCGTGAAGGACGCGATGGGCTACGAGCAGGAGACGCTCACCAAGGTGATCCAGGCCCGCAACAGCGCCGTGGCCGCGAGCGGCAATCCCGCCCAGGCGGGCCCTGCGGAAGCCGCGCTGACGACGGCGACGCGCGGCCTGTTCGCCCTGATGGAGAACTACCCGCAGCTCAAGGCCAACGAGAACGTCATGCAGCTCCAGGAGGAGCTGACGACGACCGAGAACAAGATCGCCTTCTCGCGCCAGTTCTACAACGACTCGGTCAACGCCTATAACACGCGCCGACAGAGCTTCCCGGCCGTGCTGGCCGCGGCCTCGCTGGGCTTCGGGCCGATGGATCTCTTCTCGATGCCGGAGACCGAGCGCGAAGTGCCGAAGGTCGCGCTGCGCTAGCAGCCGGACCGCGCGGCATGGCCGCCACCACCGACTTCGTCGCGGCGCAGAAGGAGAACCGCCGCAACACGCTGCTGTTGCTGGTGGCGCTGACGGCGCTCGCCGCCCTCGTGGGCTACCTGGTCGGCTGGATCCTCGAGACCGAGGGCTCCGACACGATGCCGGCGGTGAGCACGCTGGGCATCGGCGCGGCGGGGCTGCTGGCGGCGGTCAGCGTCGTGTGGAGCCTGATCTCGCTCGCGGTCGGCGACCGCATGGTGCTGGCCATGGCCGGCGCCAAGCAGATCGAGAAGGAAGACGCGCCGCAGCTCTACAACGTGGTCGAGGAGATGGCGATCGCCTCGGGCGTACCGATGCCGCGCGTGATGGTGCTGGAGACCGACGCGCTCAACGCCTTCGCCACCGGCAACCGGGTGGGCGGCGGCACCATCGCGGTGACGCGCGGCCTGCTGAACACGCTCAGCCGCGACGAGCTGCAGGGCGTGGTGGCGCACGAGATGGCCCATCTCGCCAATCTCGACACGCGCTACATGGTCATCGTCGGCGTCACCGTGGGCCTGATCGCCCTGGTCTGCGACATGAGCCTGCGCACGCTCAACTGGGGCTCGACGCAGCGCCGCAGCGACAGCAAGGGCAGCTCGGGCGGCGGCATCTTGATCATCGTGCTGCTGGTGGTGGCGATCCTGGCGCCGCTTGCGGCCAAGGCGGTGCAGATGGCGGTGTCGCGGCAGCGCGAGTACCTGGCCGATGCAACGTCGGTGCAATTCACGCGCAGTCCCAACGGGCTGATCTCCGCCCTTGGCAAGCTCGGTGAAAAGGCGGCACCCTTCCCCGGCGTGAGCCGTGCCACGCAGCATCTCTTCATCGTCAATCCGATCCATGAGTTCACCAGCAAGACCCCGGCCCTTCTCGCCACGCATCCCGATATCCAGGATCGCATCTCTCGCCTGCGCAATCTGGGCGGCCGGGACTAGCCTCGCCGCCGCCTTCGACCTGCAGGGCCATCGCGGCGCCCGAGGGCTCGCACCCGAGAACACGCTGGCCGGCTTCAAGGTGGCGCTCGATCTCGGCGTCTCGACGCTCGAGACCGATCTCGCGGTGACGCGCGACAACCAGCTCGTGATCAGCCACGACCCGCTGCTCAATCCCGACCTGACGCGCGGGCCGGACGGGCAGTGGCTGGCGACGGCCGGTCCCGTGATCCGCAGTGTGACGCTCGCGGACCTCGCGCGTTACGACATCGGCCGGGTCAACCCCGCGAGCAAGTACGGCCAGCAATGGCCCGAGCAGAAGCCGGTCGACGGCCAGCGCTTCCCCACGCCCGCGGCGTTCTTCGCGATGGCGGGGCCGACGGTGCGCTTCAACATCGAGATCAAGACCGACCCCAACAAGCCCGACCTCACGATTGACCCCGCCTCGTTCGCACGCCTGACGGTGGACTCGATCCGCAAGGCCAACGCCGCCCCGCGCAGCACGGTGCAGGCCTTCGACTGGCGCAGCATCCTCGAGGTGAAGCGGCTGGCACCGGAGATCGCCACCGGCTGCCTCAGCATCGAGAGCAACAACTTCGACACGGTGCAGCGGGCGAGCGGCCGGCCCTCGCCCTGGCTGGGCGGCCTCGACCTCGCGGCGCACGGCGGCTCGGTGCCGCGGCTGGCCAAGGCCGCCGGCTGCGCCACCTGGTCGCCGTTCTGGCGCAACGTCACCGCGGAGAACGTGAAGGAGGCGCAGGCGCTGGGGCTCAAGGTCGTGCCCTGGACGGTCAACGCGGCAACCGAGATGGCGCGGCTGGTCGACTTGGGCGTGGACGGGCTGATCACCGACTACCCGGACCGCGCGCTGCCGGTTCTCGCAGGCAAGGGGCTGAAAGTTCGCTAGGCGATTGACTCGGACTGCTTTGTGTTCTGTATACAAAGCATGCGCCCGATCCTTCCCGAACCTGATCTTTCCGAACGTATCCACGATTCCGTCCTCGAGGCGATCTGCTCGGGCGAGCTGAAATCCGGCGCGCGCATCACCCAGGAGGAGCTCGCCCAGCAGTTCGGCGTGTCCCGCCAGCCGGTCCTGCAGGCCATGATGCTGCTGCGCCGCGAGGGCTTCCTGATCGACGCCGGCCGCAAGGGCGTCTGCGTGGCGCCGCTCGACGTCCAGCAGGCGCGCAACCTCTATGTCGTGCGCGGCGCCCTCGACGGGGCGGCGGCGCGTCTGGCGGCAGCACGCTACACGCCGGAGCTGGCGCGACGTGGCCGCAATCTCATCGAGGTCGGCCGCCGCGCGGTGGCGAGCGGCTACGTGCCGTCGGTCATCGAGGCCGATATCGACTTCCATCTCTTCGTCTACGAGGCATCGGGCAATCCCGTGATCGGCGAGACCGCACAGCCGCACTGGCAGCATCTGCGGCGCGTGATGGCCGCGGCGCTGAGCGAGGAGGACCTGCGCGTCAGCGTGTGGGACGAGCACGAGGGCATCCTGCGCGCGCTCGAGGCCGGCCAGGTCGCCGAAGCCGAACAGCTCTGCCGCGGCCATGCCGAGCAGATGGCCGACATTCTCACGGGACGGCTGAAGGCCGTCATTTCCCGCGCCGCCTGAATACGGCGCTGACAACAAGGCAAGGAGGAACCGCCATGAAGCTCACCTCTGAGCAGCTCAAGCAGTTCGACGACGAGGGCTACCTCTTCTTCCCGAACTATTTCTCGTCCGAGGAGACGGCGATCCTGAAGGGCTCGGTGCCCGAGGTGTTCGCCCAGCGGCGCGACGAGAACGTGCGCGAGAAGACCGGCGACGTGGTGCGCACCGCCTTCGCCGTCCACACCTACCATCCGGTGTTCGAGGCGCTGATCCATCATCCGCGCTTCGTGGAGCCCGCCGAGCAGCTCCTCAAGGACAAGACCTACATCCACCAGTTCAAGATCAACGGAAAGGCCGCCTTCGACGGCGACGTCTGGCAGTGGCACCAGGACTACGGCACCTGGAAGGCCGACGACGACATGCCCGAGGCGCGCGCCATGAACCTCGCGGTGTTCATCGACGAGGTGAACGAGTTCAACGGCCCGCTCTGGTTCATCCCGAAGAGCCACAAGAAGGGCGCGATCGAGGCAAGCCACGACCTCACGACCACGTCGTACCCGCTGTGGGTGATCGACAACGACACGATCGCCAAGCTGGTGAAGCAGGGCGGCATCGTGGCTCCCAAGGGCGGCCCGGGTTCGGCGATCTTCTTCCACGGCACGCTGGTGCACGGCAGCGGACCCAACATGTCGCCGTGGGACCGCCAGATCATCTACGTGACCTACAACTCGGTCTCGAACGCGATCCGCCGCTTCAAGCGGCCGGAATATATCGCGCACCGCGACTTCACGCCCATCGACGCCTGGGAAGATGACGCCGTGATGCGCGCCGCCCGCCGCAAGGCCGCCGCGGAATAAGCCAAGAAAATCAGGAGGAAACGATGAGTCTCCATCGCATGCTCATGGCCCGCGCGGCCGAGGGAAACCCGCTGCGCATCGGCGTCATCGGCGCCGGCAAGTTCGGCTCGATGTATCTCTCGCAGATCCCGACGACGCCCGGCATCCACCTGGTCGGCATCGCCGACCTCTCGCCCGACCGTGCGCGCGAGAACCTGGCGCGGCTCGGCTGGAAGCCCGACATCACCTCGGCGAGCTCGTTCGATGACGCGCTGCGCCACGGCAGCACGCACCTCACGCAGGACTGGCGCGCTCTGGTGAGCAATCCGCGCATCGACATCATCGTGGAGTCGACGGGCGATCCGATCGCCGCGGTCGAGCATGCGCTGGAAGCCTTCAAGCACGGCAAGAGCGTGGTGATGGTGACGGTCGAGGCCGATGCCTTCTGCGGACCGCTGCTGGCGAAGCGCGCGGCGCAAGCAGGTGTGATCTACAGCCTGGCCTACGGCGACCAGCCGGCGCTGATCTGCGAGCTGGTCGACTGGGCGCGCACCTCGGGCTTCGAGGTGACGGCGGCCGGCCGCGGCCACAAGTGGCTGCCGCACTTCGCGCAGTCCACACCCGAGACGGTATGGAAGTACTGGGGCCTCAACGAGGAGCAGGCCAAGCGCGGCGGCCTGAATCCCAAGATGTTCAATTCCTTCCTCGACGGCTCCAAGCCCGCGATCGAGAGCACGGCCGTGTCGAACGCGACCGGCCTCACGCCGGCGCCGGACGGCCTCGCCTTCCCGCCCTGCTCGGTCGAGGACCTGCCCTTCGTGATGCGGCCGGCGTCCGAGGGCGGCCAGCTCCATCACAAGGGCCAGGTCGAGGTCGCCTCGTCGCTCGAGAAGGACGGCCGCGCGATCCCCTACGAGATCCGCAAGGGCGTGTGGGTCGTGTTCGAGGCGGCGACCGAGTACCAGAAGAACTGCTTCGAGGAGTACATGCTCTGTACCGACCCGTCGGGCCGGTACTCGGTCATGTACAAGCGCTGGCACCTGATCGGCCTCGAGGTCGGCATGTCGGTGGCCTCGATCGGATTGCGCAAGGAGCCGACCGGTGCGCCGATCGGCTTCCATGCCGACGTGATCGCCACGGCCAAACGCGACCTCAAGCCCGGCGAGATGCTGGACGGCGAGGGCGGCTACACGGTCTACGGCAAGCT
>SCVT01000496.1 GCA_004296815.1 Reyranella sp.
CGCGTGGAGATGCGATCGAGCTGGCGAGTCCACAGATCGATGAGCTGCCCGAACGGCCGCTGGGGCGGCGGCACCGTCTGGGCCGAGGCCGCGACGCTGACGAGCAGCAGCACGAACGATGCGAGGCGGGCTAGAGATCGCATTCGGTGCGCGAATCCCGGAGACGACGAAGGGCTTTGTTCTCAGTACCACGGGCGGGACCGCCGGGGCCACGCCGCAAAGCCTCTGTGGGCGGCCAGGACGGCGAAATCAGGGCGTCTTTTTCCTCGTGTATTCAACTGTCGCCGCTTCGTCGTTGACAGGGCCGGGACGACGCGGAACCTTGCGCGCCGAAAGCGTGAATCGGGGGAGAACAAGGCATGGCTGAGGGGCAGAGCTCTGTGGGCGAGGTCCGGATCAAGCCCGACCGCCTGCACGGCTTCACGATGGCGATCTGCCGGGCCGACGGCAGCTCCGATGAAGAAGCCAGGCTCGTCGCCGACCATCTCGTGCTCGCCAACCTGTTCGGCCATGACAGCCACGGCGTCGGCATGATGCCGCACTACATCCAGAACACCATCAACGGTGCCTGCAAGCGCAACCACCACGCCAAGATCGACCGCGACAACGGCGCGGTGATCGTCGTCGACGGCGGCGCCGGCTACGGCCAGGTCATCGCCAAGGAGGCGATGGACATCGGCATCGAGCGCGCGAAGAAGCACGGCGTCTGTGTCGTCGGTCTCAAGAACTCGCATCACATCGGCCGCATCGGTCACTGGGGCGAGCAGTGCGCACGTGCCGGCATGGTGAGCACGCACTGGGTGAACGTGCATGGCCACAAGTCGCTGGTCGCGCCGTTCGGCGGCGCCGAGGCGCGCTTCACCACCAATCCCTACTGCACTGCCATCCCGCGCAAGGGCAAGGAGCCGATAGTGCTCGACTTCGCGACCAGCCAGGTCGCGATGGGCAAGGTGCGCGTCGCCAACAACAAGAAGATCCAGATGGAGCCCGGCCTGCTGATCGACGCGGCGGGCAATGCGACGACCGAACCCGGAGTCATGTACAACGCGCCCTATGGCGCCATCCTGCCGTTCGGCCTCCACAAGGGCGGCGGTCTCGCGGTGATCTGCGACCTGCTGGCCGGCGCGCTGACCGGCGGCCGCACGCACAGCCCGCGCACGATCAAGAAGGACGGCACCGACATCATCAACAACATGCTGTCGATCATCATCGACCCCGACTCGATGGGCGGCACTGCCTTTTATGAGGACGAGGTCGAGAACTTCATCGGCTGGGTGAAGTCAGCGAAGCCACAGCCGGGTGTCGCCGAGGTGCTGGTGCCGGGCGAACCCGAGCGGGCGCGCAAGCTCGACCGCGAGAAGAACGGCGTGCCGATCGACACGACGACCTGGCAGCAGCTCGTCGATACCGCCCGTCTGGTGCGCCTGAACGATACCGACATTCCCAAGATGGCCGGCGCCTGACGCGACCGGAAGACAGGAGACCGACCATGGCCAAGATGAAGCTCTACTACTCGCCGTCGTCGCCTTATGCGCGAAAGGTCAGGGTGTTGGCCCTCGAGACCGGCCTCGACAAGAAGATCGACATGGTGAACGTCGTGCTGACTCCGGTGGCTCCCAACGCGGATGTCGACAAGCACAACCCGGTCGGCAAGATCCCGGCGCTGTCGATCAAGAACATGGACCTCTTCGACTCGCCGGTGATCTGCGAGTACCTCGACCAGCAGCACAAGGGCCGCAAGCTCTTTCCGCGCAAGGGCCGTGGGCGCTGGGTGGCCTTGCGCCAGCAGGCGATGGGCGACGGCCTGCTCGATGCCGCTCTCCTCGCGCGCTACGAGGGCTTCCTGCGCCCCGAGGACAAGCGCTGGCCCGACTGGACCAAGGGCCAGATGAAGAAGATCGACGGCGTGCTCGACCAGCTCGAGGCCGAGGCCAAGGCGCTGAAGGGCAAGCCGACGATCGGCACCGTCACCATCGGCTGCGCGCTGGGATACCTCGACTTCCGCTTCGCCAGCCACGACTGGCGTGCCAAGCGGCCGAAGCTCGCCAAGTGGTTCGCGGCGTTCTCCAAGGCGCCGTCGATGAAACAGACCGTGCCGCCGCCGGCCTGATCCTCAGTGACAGCAGACGAGATCATTGCCCGCCTCGGGCTGCAGCCGCATCCCGAGGGCGGGCAATTTCGCGAGACCTTCCGCGCGCCGGATGCCGGGCGCGGCGCCAGCACGGCGATCTTCTTCCTGCTCAAAGCCGGCGAACGCTCGCACTGGCACCGGGTCGATGCCGACGAGGTCTGGCATCACTATGCCGGCGCGCCGCTCGAGCTCTCGATGAGCGACGACGGCAAGGCCACCCGACATCTCCGGCTCGGGACGGACTTCGACATCGGTGAGACGCCGCAGATCGTCGTGCCCCGAGGCGCCTGGCAGGCCGCGCGATCGCTCGGCAACTGGACCTTGGTCGGCTGCACCGTCGCGCCTGCGTTCGACTTTGCGGGTTTCGAGCTTGCGCCTCCCGGCTGGCAGCCGGGCTAGCGCTTCCAGAGATCGCGCGAGGCGAGGACGGCGCCGACCGTGACGAGCAAGGCGGCCACCAGCAACACTCCCGTCGGCTGGGCGAGGCCGCAGACGATCAGGATCGCCGTCGACAGGATCGGCGTGGCGTAGGAAAGCGCCCCTAGGGCGCGGATGTCGCCGCGCTTCACCGCATGGTCCCAGAAATAGAAGGCCGACCCCGCGGGGCCGAGGCCGAGTGCCAGGACGGCGAACCATGACGTCGTCGTCGTCGGCCAGGTGGTCTGCTCGAATGCCAGGTGGCAGGCGAGCGACAGGATCGCGGACGCGGCGCAGAACGCGGCGATGGCGTCGGTCGGCGTCTCGCCGAAGCGGCGCGACAGCACCGAGTAGAGCGACCAGGTGATGGCGCAGCCGAGCGCCAGCAGGTAGCCCAGCACATGACCGCCTTCGAAGTGGACACCGCGCCCGAACGCCAGCAGCGCCACGCCGGCGAAGCCCAGGGCGGCGCCCGCGAGATGGGGCCAGCCCAGCCGCTCGCCGGCGAGCGGCGCCGAGAGCAGGACGATGAGCAGCGGCCAGAGGTAGTTCACCAGGTTCGCCTCGGCCGGCGGCGCGAGCTGCAGCGAGGCGAAGTAGAGCGCGTGGTAGCCGAACAGGCCGGCGACGCCGAGCAGCCAGACACGCGCGGGCCAGCGCAGCAGGCTGGCCAGCGCGACGCCGCGCGCCAGTGCCCGCACGACGCCGATCGCCGTCCCGATGGCGAACGTCATGGCAACCATCTGGAAGGGCGGGATCGGGCCGGCCAACACGGACAGCGCCGCGAGCGAACCCCACAGGCCGATCGCGGCAAGGCCCGCGGCCATGGCCCTGCGTCTCTGGTTATCGGCCGTCGTCATCGTGGCCGCATAGA
>SCVT01000497.1 GCA_004296815.1 Reyranella sp.
CCCGGAACGCTCCTTCACCGAGGAGGTGCGGGCGCTGCGGCTGGGCGACGGCGAGATCTTCCGCGGCGAGGGAATCCTCGCCGTCACCAAGGCCATCCTGCAGTCAGGTGTGGCCTATGTCGGCGGCTACCAGGGGGCGCCGGTCTCCCATCTCGTGGACGTGCTGGTCGAATCGCAGGACCTGCTCGACGAACTGGGCGTCCATCTCGAGACCTGCACCAACGAATCCTCGGCCGCGGCGCTGCTCGGTGCCTCGATCAACTACCCGATGCGAGGCTGCGTCACCTGGAAGTAGATCGTGGGCACCAACGTGGCGGCCGACGCGCTCTCCAACCTCGCCTCGCCGGGGGTCATCGGCGGCGCGCTGATCGTCGTCGGTGAGGATTACGGCGAGGGCGCCTCGGTCATCCAGGAACGCACCCAGGCCTACGCGCTGAAATCGTCGGTCTGGCTGATGGATCCGCGCCCGTCGCTCCCCACGATCGTGCGCTGCACGGAGAAGGCCTTCGAGCTTTCCGAGGCGACCAACACCCCGGTGATGATGGAGCTGCGCATCCGCGCCTGCCACGTCACGGGCGAGTTCACGGCCAAGGACAACAAGCCGCCCGCCATCTCGCGCAACAACCGACTCGCCCAGCCGGCGGCGCACGACTACGACCGCATCTCTCATCCGCCCTCGACCTACGCGCACGAGAAGAAGAAGGTCGAGGTCCGCCAGCCTGCGGCCGAGCGCTTCATCGTCGAGCACGGGCTGAACGAGTTCCTGCCGGGCGAGCGTTCCGATCTCGGCATTATCGTGCAGGGCGGCATCACCAACGTCCTGGTGCGCGGTCTCGACCGGCTGGAAATCGAGGGTCGTATCCCGACGCTGGTCCTCAACGTCACGCACCCGCTGGTGCCCGACCAGATCGCCGACTTCTGCAAGGGCAAGCGCGCCGTGCTGGTCGTGGAGGAGGGCGCTCCCGACTACATCGAGCAGGCGATCCACGTCCTGCTGCGCAAGCGTGACATCGACACCAAGATCTACGGCAAGGACGTCCTGCCCATGGCGGGTGAGTACACCGCCGAGGTCGTGACCGAGGGGCTGCTGAAGTTCTTCGCCCAGTCGGCCAACGACATCGATCTTTCCAAGCCGCGTGAGCGCTTCGAGGCGGCGCGGGCCGGCCGCGCCGAGGCGCAGCGCCTCCTGGGCGGTCCGCTGCCGCTCCGCCCGCCGGGCTTCTGCGTCGGCTGCCCCGAGCGGCCAGTCTTCTCGGCGATCAAGCTGCTGGAGCGAGAGGTCGGCAAAGTCCACATCTCGAGCGACATCGGCTGCCATTCCTTTGCAACCTTGGCGCCGTTCAACCTCGGCAACTCGATCCTGGGTTTCGGCATGTCGCTCGCCGCGGCCGGCGCCGTGGCGCCGGTGATGCAGAAGCGGACCATCTCGGTGATGGGCGACGGCGGCTTCTGGCACAACGGGCTGCTGTCCGGCGTGGCCTCGTCGATGTTCAACCGCGGCGACCGCGTGCTGGTCATCATGCAGAACGGCTACACCTCGGCGACCGGGGCGCAGTTCATCCCCAACACCTCGGGCAACCGCCGCGACGGCGAGACGACCTCCGACATCGCCGCCACGCTCAAGGCAATGGGCGTGGGCTGGCTGCGCACCATCCGCACCTACAATGTCGGCACCATGCTCAAGACCTTGCGCGAGGCGATGAGCACCGACGACAAGGGGCTCAAGGTCATCGTGGCCGACGGCGAGTGCCAGCTTGCGCGCCAGCGACGCATCCGCCCGCAGATCGCCGCCCAGCTCAAGCGCGGCGAGCGCGTCGTGCGCACGCGCTACGGCGTCGACGACGAGGTCTGCACCGGCGACCATTCCTGCATCCGGCTGTCGGGCTGCCCCTCGCTGGTCGTGAAGCCCAGCCCCGATCCGCTGCGCAGCGATCCGGTGGCGTCCGTGAACAACGGCTGCGTCGGCTGCGGCCTCTGCGGCGAGGTGGCGGACGCCGCGGTGCTCTGCCCGTCCTTCTACAAGGCCGACATCGTGCAGAACGCGAGCTGGTGGGATCGCCTGAAGTGGCGCGTCCGGTCGGCGGTGATCGCGAGGCTCGCCCACGGTGAGATGAGTGCCTAAACCCGTCACTATCCTTGTCGGCGCCTTGGGCGGCGACGGCGGCGGCGTGCTGTGCGACTGGATCGTCGCGGCCGCGCAGAGCACGGGCTTGGCCGTCCAGGCGACGCAGATCCCGGGCGTCGCGCAGCGCACAGGCGCCACGACCTACTATCTCGAGGTGATGCCCAGAGGAGCGCAGGCCTCGTCCGTGCTGGCGCTGAACCCGGCGATCGGCGAGGTCGACGTGGCGCTGGCGACCGAGCTGCTCGAGGCCGGCCGCATGATCTTCAACGGCTTCGTGACGCCCGATCGCACGACCCTGATCGCCTCGACGCACCGCGTGCTGGCGATCGGCGAGCGCTCGGCCATGGGCGACGGCAGCTTCGATGTTGGCCGCCTGCTGCGCGCCGTGAAGGAGCGCTCGAAGGAACAGATCCTGTTCGACATGGACCAGGCGGCCGAGGAGTCCGGCGGCGTGATCAATGCCGTGCTGCTGGGGGCGCTGGCGGGCTCGGGCAAGCTGCCGATCCCCGACGCGGCGTTCGAGGCCGCGATCCGGCATGCCGGCAAGTCGATCGACACCAACCTCGCGGCCTTCGCCTTCGGGCGCGGCCATGCGCGCGGCGAGCTGGAGCAGGCGGTGCGTGAGCATCGCAAGCGTCAGGCAGCTGTTCAGGGCGCCGAGGACCTGATCGAGCGCGCGCGCAAGAGCTTCCCGGCTGCCAGCCTCGACGTGGTGGAGGAGGGCATCCGCCGTCTCACCGCCTATCAGGATCGCAAATACGCTTCGCTCTATCTCGACCGGCTGGAAGGCCTGCCGGCTGATCTCGTGCGCGACGTGGCGCGCCATCTTGCCGTCCGCATGTCGTTCGAGGATGTGATCCGCGTGGCGCAGGCCAAGACCTCGGCCGAGCGCATGGCCCGCGTGCGGAAGGAGGTTCGTGCGAAGGAGCACGAACCTCTGGAGATCACCGAGCATTTCAAGCCGGGCAACGAGGAGATCGCGGCCCTGCTGCCGCCGTCGCTGGCGCGCTGGCTTCTGCGGCAGCGGCCGTTCCACATTTCGATGCACGTGCGCAGCACCACCGTGTGGGGCTTCCTGCGGCTGCGCCTGCTCGCGGGCCTGCGCTGGTGGCGGCCGCATTCCTTCCGCCATGTCGAGGAGCAGGCCGAGATCGAGCGCTGGCTGGGCCAGATCCGCGCGGCGGTGCCCCTGGGCGGCGACCTCGCGCGCGAGATCGCCGAGCTGGCCCGCCTCATCAAGGGCTACGGCGACACCTACAAGCGCGGCCTCGGCAACTACCGCCGGATCTCCGACGAAGTGATCGCGCCGGCCCTTGCCGGCCGACTGACGGCGCGCGCCGCCGCCGACGCAGTCGCCAACGCGCGCGTTGCCGCCCTTGCCGACCCCGAGGGAGAATCGCTCTCGAGGACCCTGACCGCCATCGCTTCGGCAACACCGCCGCTCAAGCAGGCCGCGGAGTGATAGACGTTGGGGCTCTCGCGCGGCGCGACACCTTCGCCCGCGATCTCGGCATCGAGTTCGTCGAGGCCTCGCTCGGTCGCGCCGTGACGCGCGTGACCGTCACCGACCGCCACCTGAACTTCAACGGCGTCTGCCACGGCGGGCTCACCTTCACCCTGGCAGATGCGGCCTTCGGCTATGCCTGCAACTCGCAGGGCGTCGTGTCGGGCAGCATCAATGCGCACATGATCTACAGCATGGCGGCGCGGGTGGGCGACGTGCTGACCGCCACGGCCGTCGAGATCTCGCGCTCCAGCAAGGCCTCGAACTACTGGATCGACGTGGTGCGGGCCGACGGCGCGATGATGGCGGCCATGACCGGAACGGCGCTGATCAGCGGCAAGCCGGTGACGGTCTGACCATGCCCCTCACCAGCCGACACGAGATCATGGTCGAGTGGGGCGACTGCGACCCCGCCGGCATCGTCTACTACCCGGCCTATTTCAAATGGTGCGACCAGGCGACCTACCGCCTGTTCCTCGCCGCTGGCCTGAAGCGCGACGATGTCAGCAGCGGCCAGTGGAAAGAGGGCACACCGCTGGTGAAGGCCGAGTGCTCCTTCCGCCGCGCCTCGCAGCACGGCGAGAAGCTCGTGATCGAGAGCCATGTCTCGCGCTTCGGCGGCGCCTCGTTCACGATCACCCACGTCTTCCGCGACGCCGCGGGAGAGATCGCGGCTGAAGGCACCGAGACGCGCATCTGGGCCCGCAAGGAGGGCGATGCGCGCTCGCTGAAGTCGATGCCGATCCCCGACGAGGTCCGCCGCAAGCTCGGCGGTTAAGCCGCCTTCAGGATATCGGCCATCTTCTCGCCGACCATGATGGACGGCGCGTTGGTGTTGCCCGACGGCATAGTCGGGAAGATCGAGGCATCGGCCACGCGCAGCCCCTCGATGCCGTGCACCTTGAGCTTGTCGTCGACCACGGTATCCGGCCGCTGCGGGCCCATGCGGCAGGTGCCGATCGGGTGGTAGGCGGTCTGCGAGTTGTTGCGGATCCAGGTCAGGATCTCCTCGTCGCTCTGCACCTTCGACCCCGGCGAGAACTCCTCGTCGCGATAGGCGTCCATCGGTGCGGCATCGACGATCTTCCGCATCATGCGGAAGCCGCCGACCATCGCGTCCTGGTCGATCTTGTCGGCGAGGAAGTTGAAGCGGATCGCGGGATGCGCCTTGGGATCGGCCGACTTGATGTGGATCGAGCCCAGGCTCTCGGGCCGGAGCTGGTAGCAGGCGATCGTCATCGAGGGGAAGTCCTGCAGCTTGCGGGTCTTCGGGTCCTTGATGGAGTAGGGCACGAGATGCATCTGCACATCGGGCGTCTCGAGCTCGGGCCGGGTCTTGAGGAAGGCCAGCAGCGGCGCCGAGGGCAGGCTCATGAAGCCGCCGCCGGTGGCGAGGTACTTCATCATCTGCGTCACCGCGCCCATGCCGCGCGCCATGTGGTTGTAGGAGACGTTGGCCACCTTGAGGCGCCAGATGATGCGGGCGTTGATGTGGTCGCGGAAATTCTCGCCCACCGCCGGCAGCTCGTGCTTCACGTCGATGCCGTGCTGCTTCAGCACGTCAGGCCGGCCGATGCCCGAGAGCTCGAGGATCTGCGGGCTGGCGACGCCGCCGGCGCAGAGGATCGTCTCCTTTGCCTTCGCCTGCACGACCCTTCCGTCCTTCTCGTACTCGACGCCGGTGCAGCGCTTGCCGTCGAGCAGGACACGCAGCGTGTGGGCGTTGGTGACGACATGCAGGTTCTTGGAGCGCTTCATCGCCGGCTCGATGTAGCAATGGGCCACGCTCATGCGCCGGCCCTTGTAGATCGAGGTCTGCGTCTTCACGACGCCTTCCTGATCCTCGCTGTTGTAGTCCGGGTTGGTCCTGAAGCCTGCGGCCTTGGAGGCCTCGAACAGCGCGTCGTAGAGCGGGTTCTGGTCGGGCACGGTCGAGACCTTGAGCGGGCCTTCCATGCCGCGGCCGTTCGAGCCGTCGCCATCCACGAAATTCTCGATGCGGGTGAAGAGCGGTGCCACGTCGCGCCAGCTCCAGCCGCGGCAGCCCATCTGCGCCCAGGTGTCGAAGTCGAGCGGCTGGCCGCGCACCCAGACCAGGCCGTTGATCGAGCTGGACCCGCCCAGCAGTTTCCCACGCGGCACCGGGATGACGCGGTTGGCCGTGCCCGGCTCCGGCTCGGACTGGTAGAGCCAGTTGGCCGCCGGATTGTCGATCAGCAGGCCGAAGGAGAGCGGCATGCGGGAATAGGGGTGGCTCGCGGCACCTGCCTCCAGGAGCAGGATTTTGGTGGAGGGGTTCTCCGACAGCCGGGCCGCCAGGGCGCCGCCCGCCGAGCCCGCGCCAACGATGATGTAGTCGTACTGATCCATGCCGATCCTCCCCGGGGCCTGAGTATCCGCGATCCCTCGCCGTCGCGACAAGGCCCGGTCGATGGACGGCCCGGAGCCCGCTCGCTAGGAAGAACGGGCGATGCACTCGGCGGGGAGACGGCGATGATCGACACGGAAAAGGGCAAGGCGGAAGTCGCTCGGTTCGCGATCGACGTGGCGATCCGTCTCGCGCTGATTGCCGCCGTCGTCTACACCAGCATGCTGCTGCTGCAGCCGGTGGCGCCGCTGTTGCTGTGGGCGATCATCCTGGCGGTGGCGGTCTACCCGCTGTTCCTGCTGATGCGGCAGCGCCTGCACCTCGGCAACGGGCTGGCGGCCGCGCTGATGTCGCTCGTCCTGCTGGTGTTGCTGGTGACGCCGGTGGTCATCCTGGCCGCGTCGGCGATCGAGAGCCTCGACGACTATGCCCGCATGCTGATGAAGGGCGGCCACATCGTGCCGCCGCCGCCGGAGTCGGTCCGCGACTGGCCGATGATCGGCCAGCGCGCCTACGAGTTCTGGCTGACCGCCTCGAACGATTTGAAGGCCCTGCTGGCCGCACATGTCGGCCAGATCGCCTCGCTCGGCCGCTTCGTCGGCCGCATCGCCGCCGGCGTCTTCGTCGAGGTCCTGCAGTTCGCCGGCGCCATCATCGTGGCCGGCATCCTGCTGGCCTACGCCGAAACGCTGACAGAGTCGGTGCGCGGGCTTGCCGGCCGGATCGCCAGCTCGCGCGGCCGGCATTTCCTCGAGATCACCGGCTCGACCATCCGCAACGTGTCGCAGGGCGTGATCGGCATCGCGCTGCTGCAGTCGGCGCTGCTGGGCGTCGGCATGCTGGTGGCAGGCGTGCCCTTTGCCGGCGCCATCACCTTCGCCTGCCTTGTGCTCGCGATCGTGCAGGTCGGCCCCAACGTCGTGATGATCCCTGTCATCATCTGGGCCTGGATGTACCTGCCGGCGCTGCATGCCGGCCTGTTCACCGTCTACACGGCGCCGCTGCTGCTGGTGGACAACGTGCTGCGCCCCATCGTCATGGCGCGCGGCCTGCAGACGCCGATGGCGGTGATCCTGGCCGGCGTGATCTGCGGCACCCTGGCCGGCGGCCTGATCGGGCTGTTCGTCGGCCCGGTCATCCTGGCGGTGTTCTACGACCTGGTCGTGGCCTGGGTCGCCAACGGGCAGCAGCCCCAGCCGGACACGACGCCGGACAAGATCGAAGTCTGACCTACTTCTTCTTCGGCCGGATCGCGTCCCACTGCTCGTCGGTCCAGTCGAGCATGGACGACGTGTTGGCACCGCCGCCGCCCGACTGCAGCATCTTGCCGCCGTCGATCACGATGGCATCGCCGTTGATGTAGGCGGCACCATCGCTCACCAGGAAGGCGGCGAGGTTGGCGAGCTCGATATGCTCGCCGGTGCGGCGCATCGGGATGACCTTGATCATCTCCTCGTTGCCGCCGCGCTCCTTGGGCATCAGCCGGCTCCACGCGCCCTCGGTCGGGAAGGGGCCGGGAACGATGGCGCAGGTGCGGATGCCCTTGGGGCCCCATTCGACGGCGAGGCTCTTGGTCATGGCGAGCACGCCTGCCTTGGCCATCGCCGACGGCACCGTGAAGGGCGCGCCCGTGAGCGACGAGACGGTGAGGATCGACATCACGACCTTGTTGCGCTCGCCGGCGTCGATCCAGCGGCGGCCGGCGGCGACGGTGCAGTAGGCCGAGCCGTGCAGCACGATGCCGAGCACGGCATCGATGGCGCGCGAGGACATCTTGTGGGTCTGCGCCAGGATCTGGCCGGCGGCGTTGTTGACCAGGATATCGAGCGGGCGCTTGGCCCAGATCTTGTCCATCATCGCCTCGACGGCGTCGGGGATGCGCACGTCGCAGCCCACCGTCTCGATCTCGCCGCGGGTCTCCTTGGCGAGTTCCTCGGCGGTCTGCTTCAGCACATCCTCGCGGCGGCCGCAGATCACCACGTTGGCGCCGAGCTCGAGGTAGCGGTGGGTCATCGAACGGCCGAGGCCGGTGCCGCCGCCGGTCACCAGGATGCGCTTGCCCTTCAGCAGGTCTTTCTGGAACACGGGGCTTCCTCCCTACTTCTTGATCTCGGTGAGCGCGATGCCGGTCGCGATCAGGCGGTCGATCTCGGCGGCCGAATAGCCGGCCTCGGCCAGAACGGCCTTGGTGTCGGTGCCGAACTTCTTGGGCTTGCTGCGCACCTTGGGCGGTGTGCGCGAGAGCTTCACCGGATTGCCGACGTTCCGGTAGCCGTCCTTCTCCCACACCATGTCGCGGTGCCTGGTGTGCGGGTGCTCCATGACATCGGGCACCTCGAGCAGGGCGCCTGACGGCACGCCACCCTTCATCAGCTCCACGGAGAAGGCGTCGGCGTCGCGATCCTTCAGCAGCGGACGCAGCTCGGCCTCGAGCTCGAGGCGGTGCGCCACGCGCTCCTTGTTGGTCCTGAAGCGCGGATCGTCGGCCAGTTCGGGCTTGCCCAGCATCTGGCAGAGCTTGCGGAACTGGCCGTCGTTGCCGGCGGCGATCGCGATGTTGCGGCCCTTGGTCGGGAAGTTGGCGTAGGGCACCAGGCTGCCGTGGCTGTTGCCCACGAGCTTGGGCTTCTGGCCGCCGACGAAATAGTTCGGCGCGTGGGGCTGGTGCAGCGCGACGGCGCTGTCGTAGAGCGTGGCGTCGACGAACTGTCCCTTGCCCGACCGGTTGCGCTCGTAGAGCGCCATCATGATGCCGATGGTCGCGTTCATGCCGGTCGAGAGGTCGACCACCGGCACGCCGATGCGCACCGGGCCGCCCTCGGCCGAGCCGTTGACCGACACGAGGCCGGCCGAGGCCTGGATCATGGCATCGTAGCCCGGGAAGCCGCCCAGCGGCCCGTCCTCGCCGAAGCCCGAGACGCGGGCGTGGACCAGCTTGGGGAACTTCTTCGAGAGCGTGTCGTGGTAGCCGATGCCCCACTTCTCCATCGTGCCGGTCTTGAAGTTGTCGATCAGCACGTCGGCCGTCTCGAGCAGCTTCAGCAGCACCTCGCGGCCCTCTTGCTTGGAGAGGTCGAGCGCGATCTTGCGCTTGTTGCGGTTGATGCCGGCGAAGTAGGCGGAGATGCCTTCCTTGTCGAACGGAGGGCCCCAGAGCCGGGTCTCGTCGCCCTGTGGCGGCTCGATCTTGATCACGTCGGCGCCGTGATCGGCCAGCATCTGGCCGCAATAGGGGCCACCCAGCACGCGCGACAGGTCGATGACTTTCAGGCCTTCCAGGGCGCCCCCATTAGCCATGGGCATTTTCGCTCCGTTCCTCAAACCGGTGAGAGGCCGCGGTTATAGACCATGGGGCAGGGGCCCGGTACCGTCCGGCCATGATCGAAAGAGAGCTGGATATCGCCACGCAAGATGGCGTCATGAACACCTGGACGGTCCGCCCCGACGATGGCGGTCCGCTGCCCGTGGTCGTCATGCTGATGGATGCACCCGGCGTGCGCGAGGGGCTGCGCGAGATCTGCCGGCGCATCGCCCAGTCGGGCTACTACGTGCTGCTGCCCAACCTCTACTATCGCAACACGCGCGAGTTCGTCTGCGGGCCGACGCGCAACCATCCGGATGGCGAGGCCAACCTCAAGCGGATGTTCGGTCTGATGGAAACGCTCTCCAACGCGAAGGTCGCGGCCGACACCGGCGCCGTGCTCGACAGGTTGCCCGACTTGCCGGACGCCAAGCCCGGCAAGGTGGGCCTCGTGGGCTACTGCATGAGCGGCGCCTTCGTGACAGCCGCTGCTGCGGCGCATCCAGGCCGCATTGCCTGCTTCGCGTCCTACTATGGGACGCGCCTCATCACTGACAGGCCGGACTCGCCGCACCTCATGCTGGGGGACATCGCGGCCGAGGGCTACTATGCCTTCGCCGAGCACGACACCTACGTGCCGCTGTCCGACGTCGCGAAGTTCGAGACGCTGCTCGCCTCGGCGCCGTTCCCGTCGCGGGTCGAGACCGAGGCCGGCACCCATCACGGCTACGCCTTCTCCGACCGCGGCAACCTCAACGAGGCGGCGCGCGAGAAGCACTACGAGCGCATGCTGGCGCTGTACCGGAGGCACCTCGGCTAGATTCTTCGGCCCGATGCCCGAATCTGAATTGATTTGGACCCCAAACGATATAGTCTAGAGCGAGTCTAGAGTAGCGACTGGTTCGCAACAAAAACGAAGAAGACTGGGAAACGCTCAAAGAGAGGGGACACGCCATGATGCGATTCACTCGGCGTGCGCTCGCGGGTCTGGCCGCGACCGCACTCGTCGTCGCGCCCGCCGCGGCGCAGGACAAGGTCAAGATCGGCTACGCCATCTCCAAGACCGGCCCCAATGCCGGAGGTGCCACGATCACCCAGATCCCGAACTACGAGATGTGGGTCAAGGACGTGAACGCCAAGGGCGGCCTGATGATCGGCGGCAAGCGCGTGCCGATCGAGGTCGTGGAATACGACGACCGCTCGAATTCGGAAGAAGCTGTGCGTGCCGTCGAGCGCCTGATCACCCAGGACAAGGTCGATCTCCTGTTCCCGCCCTGGGGCACCGGCCTCAACCTCGCGGTCGGCCCGGTGTTCAACAAGCACGGCTACCCGCAGCTCGCCTTCTCCGCCGTCACCGACCGCGCGCCCGATCTCGTGAAGCGCTGGCCCAACAGCTTCTGGCTGCTCGGCACCTCCGGCCAGTACGTCGAGGCGCTGACCGGGCTGCTCAAGAAGATGCGCGACGAGAAGAAGATCGGCGACACGGTCGCCATGATCTCGATCGCCGACGGTTTCGGCATCGACCTCAGCCAGGCCGCGCGCAAGGGCTTCACCGAAGCGGGCTTCAAGCTGGTCTACGACAAGAGCTACCCGATCGGCACACAGGATCTGTCGCCGCTGATCGGCGAGGCGTCGCGCTCCGGCGCCGACACGTTCGTGGCCTTCTCCTACCCGCCCGACACGATGGCGCTCACCGAGCAGTCCAAGGTCGCGTCCTACGCGCCCAAGGTGATGTTCCTGGGCGTCGGCGTCGGCTTCCCGATGTACCCGCAGCGCTTCGGCGCCAACGTCGAGGGCATCATGTCGCTCGGCGGCTGGTCGAAGGACAATGCCTCGACCGCGGCCTACGCCAAGAAGCACGAGGAGATGTTCAAGCGCGGGCCCGACCGCTGGGGCAGCCAGGTCGGCTACTCCTCGCTGCAGATGCTCGAGCAGGCGATCGAGCGGGTCGGCAAGATCGACCGCGCCGCCATCATCAAGGAGCTGCAGACCGGGACCTTCGACACCGTGCTGGGCAAGGTGAAGATGGCCGACAACATGATGAAGGACAATTTCTGGCTGATCGGCCAGTGGCAGGACGGCTTCTTCGTCGGCGTCGCCCCGCAGCGCGCCGGCGTCGGCACGCCGGTCGTGCCGAAGGCGCCCTGGAAGCCCTGAGCGTAGGGCGAGGGCACGCCTCGGTCCGCGTGCCCTCCGCCGGGAGTTAGGTAGATGCTGCTGGAAGTGACGCTCTCCGGCGTGACGCTGGGCGGCATGTATGCACTGGTCGCGATGGGGCTGACGCTGCAGTACGGCGTCGCCCGCATCATGAACCTGAGCTACGGCGAGCTGCTGATCGCCGCGGCCTTCGCCGCCCTGTGGTTCTACACCGGCCTGGCATTGAGCCCGTTGCTCGGCCTGCTGGTCGTGCCGCCGCTCGCCTTCGCCGCGAGCTACGCGATCTACCGCGTTCTGCTGCAGCCGCTGGTACGGCGGGCCAAGACGCGCGACGCGCTCGAGGTCGACAGCATCCTCGCGACCTTCGGGCTGCTGTTCGTCATCCAGGGCGTGATGCTGGCGCTCTTCGGCGGCGCCTATTTCAGCTACTCGTTCCTGAGCTTCCCGCTGCAGATCGCGGGCGCCACGGTGGCCGCCAACCGCCTGCTGGCGCTGGTGCTGGCCGTCGTGATCGGCCTCGGCCTCTATCTTGCGCTCACCCGCACGCGGCTCGGCACCGCGGTGCGCGCCGTCGCCGTCGATCCGGTGGCGGCGCAGCTCGTGGCCATCGACGTGCGCACGGCCTCGGCGCTCGCTTTCGCGCTGGGCGGCGCGCTGGTCGCGGCGGCCGGCGTGCTGGTCTCGATGTTCCTGACCTTCAACGCCAACCTGGGCGTCGTCTTCACGCTCAAGGCGCTGGTCGTGGTCATCATGGGCGGCGTCGGCAACCTGCTGGGCGCGCTGGTCGCCGGCCTGATCCTGGGCCTGGTCGAGAACTACGTCGCCGTCTTCGTCGATCCCGGCCTGACGCTCGCCGCCACCTACGCGATCTTCCTGCTGGTGCTGCTGGTGCGGCCGCAGGGCCTGCTCGGCCGTACTGGTAGATGATCGCCCGGCCGATGATCGCGGGACTCGGCGCGGCGGCCCTCGTTGCTCTCGTCGTCGCCGCACTCGCAGCTCTTGCTGCAGTGCCGTTCCTGTTCGAGGCCTATGGCCTCTCGCTCGCCATCAACTTGATCAGCTACACGGTGCTGGCGACCGCCTGGAGCCTGTTCTCCGGCCCGACGCGCTACGTGTCGCTGGCTACCGTGGCCTTCTTCGGCATCGGCGCCTACACGACGGCGGTGTTCGCCGAGAGCCTGCCGTGGCCCGCCGTGCTCGCGATCGCGGCCGTCATCGGTGTCGTGGTCGCCGCCATCGTGGGCCTCGCGACGCTCAGACTCTCCGGCGTCTACTTCGTGATCTTCAGCTTTGGCCTTGCCGAGCTGGTGCGCCAGCTCGTGACCTGGTGGGAGGTCAACAAGACCCGCACGCTCGGCCGCTACGTCTTTACCGACATCACCGCCGCCCAGATCTACTGGCAGCTGCTCGCGCTTGCTGTGTTGGTGTTCGTCGCGGGCTTCCTGATCGGCCGCTCGCGCCTGGGGCTGGCGCTGCGTGCCATCGGCGACGACGAGACGGTGGCGCGGCATTCCGGCATCGACACGACCCGCGCCAAGGTGGCGCTGTTCGTGCTCAGCACCGTCTTCATGACGCTCACCGGCGCGATCATGGCACCGCGCTGGACCTACATCGATCCCGCCATCGCCTTCAATCCGGTGATCTCCTTCACCGTGCTGATCATGGCGCTGCTGGGCGGCGTGCACCGGCTCTGGGGGCCGGTGATGGGCGCGGTGCCGCTGGCGCTGCTGTTCGAGTTCCTGCTGGCGCGCTTCCCCAACCATTTCAGCATCATGGTGGGCCTGGTCTTCATCGTGATCGTCTATGCGATCCCGCGCGGCATCGCAGGTCTCGTGGAGCGCCGCGCATGACCGCGCTGCTCGAGGTCGAGGGCCTGACACGTCGCTTCGGCGGGCTGGTCGCCGTCGATGGATTGAGCTTCTCCGTCGAGGCCGGCGAGATCGTGGGTCTCCTTGGGCCCAACGGCTCGGGCAAGACGACGGTGCTGAACCTGCTCTCGGGCGCCCTGCGCGCCGACGCCGGTCGTGTCGCCCTGAAGGGCCAGCCGATCGCCGGCAAACCCGCGCACCGGATCGCGCGGCTGGGTATCGCGCGCACCTTCCAGCTCGTGCGGCCGCTCGCCTCGATGAGCTGCCGCGACAACGTGCTGACCGGGCTGGCCTTCGGTCGCGGCGGCGTCTGGGGCATGGCGGCCCGCGGCGAAGCGGA
>SCVT01000498.1 GCA_004296815.1 Reyranella sp.
GCAACCTGGTGCGCGAGATGCCGCCGGCCGGAGGAGTTCCGCAGACCGGAAGATAGTTTTGCCGCCGGGGCTGCCATGATCAAATGCGGCTCGCTCCTCACCAGCGAGCGCGCTAAGAGCGAAGTCATAAACGCTCGTTCATGAACCGACTTTGTCGGACCAGTTGGAGGAAGAAGAACGATGGTCGGAATCGTGGCCTATGGGGCCTATGTGCCGCGCCTGCGTCTCAACCGTCAGGCGGCCTATGACGCCAACAAATGGTTCGCTCCCGGCCTGCGCGGCCTCGCCAAGGGCGAGCGCTCGATGGCCAACTGGGACGAGGACTCGATCACCATGGCGGTCGAGGCGTCGCGCGACTGCCTGACGAGCCACAAGGCCGAGGACGTCCGCAACATCTACTTCGCCTCGACGACGCACCCGTTCAAGGACCGCCAGAATGCCGGCGTGATCGGCACGGCGCTGAACGTCGAGCAGAACCTCTCGGCCACCGACGTCGGCGGCTCGCTGAAGGCCGGCACTTCGGCGCTGATGGCCGGCCTCAACGCCGCCAAGGGCAGCGGCCCGTCGCTGGTGGCGGCGGCCGACAAGCGGATGGGCCGCGTCGCGTCGGCCAACGAGCTGAACTACGGCGACGGCGCCGCGGCGCTGCTCTGCGGCACCGAGAACGTGATCGCCAAGCTGGTCGGCCATCACTCGGTGTCGATGGACTTCGTCGATCACTTCCGCGGCGAGGACGCCGAGTTCGACTACGGCTGGGAAGAGCGCTGGATCCGCGACGAGGGCTACTCGAAGATCGTGCCGCCGGCGATCAAGGCCGCGCTCGCGAGCTGCAAGCTCAAGGGTAGTGACATCACCCACTTCATCATGCCGAGCCCGATGCCGGCAGTGCCCAAGCAGATGGCCAAGATGGTCGGCGTGGCCGAGACCGCGGTGCGCGACCTGCTCGGTGCCAACCTCGGCGACACCGGCGCGGCCCATGCGCTGGTCATGCTGGTCGATGCGCTCGAGACCGCGAAGCAGGGCGACAAGATCATGGTCGTCGCTTTCGGCCAGGGCGTCGACACGCTGGTCTTCGAGGTCACCGCCGAGAACGCCAAGCTGCCCAAGCGCAAGGGCCTGTCGGGCTGGATGGCGCGTCGCAAGGAAGAGAAGAACTACATGAAGTTCCTCGCTTTCAACGACATGCTGCCGATCGACAAGGGCATGCGCGCGGAGTTCGACAAGAAGACCGCGCTCAGCGTCCTGTGGCGCAAGCGCGACATGATCTATGGACTGGTCGGCGGCAAGTGCAAGGTGTGCGGCACCGTCCAGTTCCCGCGCAGCCAGGTCTGCGTCAATCCCAACTGCCACGCCATCGACAGCCAGGATCCCTACGCGATGGCCGGCCTCGAGTGCTCGGTGATGTCGTTCACCGCCGACTCGCTGACCTATTCGCCGGATCCGCCGTCGTACTACGGCATGATCACCTTCCCCGAGGGCGGGCGCTTCATGGCCGACTTCACCGACAGCGACAAGGAACAGGTCAAGGTCGGCGCCAAGATGCGCATGACCTTCCGCATCCGCGACAACGATCAGATGCGCGGCGGCTTCAAGCGCTACTTCTGGAAGGCGGCTCCCGTCTGATCACCTTCCACCGGTCAAAGGTCTAGAGTTCCACCCCCACTACAGGAGGCCAGCCATGGCTCGGGGCATCAAGGACAAGGTCGCGATTCTCGGAATGGGTTGCTCGAAATTCGGCGAACGCTGGGACAGCGGCGCCGAGGAGCTGATGCTCGAGGCCTACAAGGAGTGCCTGAAGGACGCGGGCATCGACCAGAACCAGCTCCAGGCGGCGTGGTTCTCCACCGCCATCGACGAGGTTCACGTCGGCAAGTCGGGCATCCCGCTCAGCACCACGCTGCGCCTGCCCAACATCCCGGTGACGCATGTCGAGAACATGTGTGCCTCGGGCACCGAGGCCTTCCGCGGCGCCTGCTATGCCGTCGCCTCCGGCGCGGCTGACTTTGCCCTCGCGCTGGGCGTCGAGAAGCTCAAGGACACCGGGTACGGCGGCCTTCCCGGTGGCCGCGGCGGCCCGCTGCAGGCCCTGTGGAGCGCCAACGGTACGGCGCCGGGCAACTTTGCCCAGCTCGCCACTGCCTACATGACGGCGCACGGCGTCTCGGGCGAAGACCTCAAGAAGGCGATCGGCCACGTGTCGTGGAAGAGCCATCAGAACGGCGCCAAGAACCCGAAGGCCCATCTCCAGAAGGCCGTCGAGATGGACACCATTCTGAACGCGCCGATGATCGCTTCGCCGCTCGGCCTGTTCGACTGCTGCGGCGTGTCGGACGGTGCGGCCGCGGCCATCGTGACGACGCCCGAGATCGCCAAGGCGCTCGGCAAGAAGGACATCGTCAGCGTCAAGGCGCTCCAGCTCTCGGTCTCGAACGGCTCGGAGTCGGGCCACAATTCATGGGACGGCAGCTACTTCCACACCACGCGCATCGCCTCGAAGAAGGCCTACGAAGAGGCCGGCATCAAGAGCCCGCGCGACGAAGTGTCGATGTTCGAGGTCCATGACTGCTTCTCGGTGACAGAGCTCGTCACCATGGAAGACCTGCACATCTCCGAGAACGGCAAGGGCTGGAAGGACGTGCTCGACGGCTTCTACGACGCCGACGGCAAGATCCCCTGTCAGATCGACGGCGGCCTCAAATGCTTCGGCCATCCGATCGGCGCCTCGGGCCTGCGCATGCTCTACGAGATGTACCTGCAGCTCCAGGGCAAGGCGGGTCCCCGCCAGCTCAAGAACCCGCGCATCGGCATGACGCACAATCTCGGCGGCGCGCCGCGCGAGAACATCTCGAGCGTCGCCATCGTCGGCCGCTACGAGTAGTCACGAACGACAGAGCCCTCTCTCTGACTCGAACGAAGTCGGGGAGAGGGCTTTTCTTTGCGTACAACGAGGAGGAAGCGGGCATGCAGCTCGACAAGAAGCTCATCGGGCACACGTTCCAGCCGTTCAGCACGGTCGTCGAGGCCGGCAAGATCAGGCTGTTCTGCAAGGCCATCGGCGAGGAAGACGCGATCTACAGCGACGAGGCCGCGGCCAAGGCGGCGGGCTATCGCGGCATCACCGCGCCGCTCACCTTCCTGCGCGCTCTGCAGGCCGACGATCCCAACAAGGGCGGCCTGCTGCGCCTGCTCAACGTC
>SCVT01000499.1 GCA_004296815.1 Reyranella sp.
AGGCCAAGATCGCGTTCATCGGCCCCGACGCGCACGCGATCTACGCGATGGGCGACAAGATCGAGTCCAAGAAGCTTGCGCAGAAGGCCGGCGTCAGCACGGTGCCGGGCTATCTCGCGGCGATCCCCAATGCCGACGCGGCCGTGAAGATCGCGCAGAAGATCGGCTACCCGGTGATGATCAAGGCCTCGGCCGGCGGCGGCGGCAAGGGCATGCGTATCTCCTACAACGACGCCGAGACCAAGGAAGGCTTCGTGTCGGCGACCAACGAGGCCAAGGCCTCGTTCGCCGACGATCGCGTGTTCATCGAGAAATACATCGAGGAGCCGCGCCATATCGAGATCCAGCTCATCGCCGACGGCCACGGCAACTGCTGCTACCTGTGGGAGCGCGAGTGCTCGATCCAGCGCCGCCACCAGAAGGTGATCGAGGAGGCGCCAAGCCCGTTCCTCGATGCCAAGACGCGCAAGGCGATGGGTGAGCAGGCGGTCGCGCTCGCCAAGGCCGTCAAATACAAGAGCGCCGGCACGGTCGAATTCATCGTCGACAAGAACCGCAAGTTCTACTTCCTCGAGATGAACACCCGCCTGCAGGTCGAGCATCCCGTCACCGAGCTGATCACCGGCCTCGACCTCGTCGAGCTGATGATCCGCGTCGCGGCGGGCGAGAAGCTGCCGTTCCAGCAGAAGGACGTGAAGCTCAACGGCTGGGCGGTCGAGGCGCGTCTCTATGCCGAGGATCCGTTCCGCAACTTCCTGCCCTCCACAGGACGTCTCGTGAAGTACCGCGAGCCCAAGGCCGGGCCGGACGTGCGCGTCGACACCGGCGTCTACGAGGGCGGCGAGATCTCGATGTTCTACGATCCGATGATCGCCAAGCTCTGCAGCTACGGAAAGACGCGCAACGCCGCGATCGGCCGCATGCGTCGCGCGCTCGACGAGTTCTACGTCCGCGGCGTGTCGCACAACGTGCCGTTCCTGGCGGCCCTTATGGCCCATCCGCGCTTCGTCGCGGGCAAGCTCACGACCAACTTCATCGCCGAGGAATTCAAGGGCGGCTTCACCGCGGCCCACCTGCCGCCGCGCGATCCGGCCATGCTGGCGGCTGTCGCGGCCGTCGTCGACCGCATCAACGGCCATCGCGTTGGCGCCACCCAGGATGCCCGCGTGGTCATGCTGAACCGCAAGCCGATGACCGTGACGGTGACGGGCGCCGGCTCGGCCTACACGGTCGACACCGGCAGCCGCCGCGTCTCGATCGAGACCGGCTGGACGCCCGGCGAGCCGCTGCTGCATGCCGACGTCGACGGCGAGCATGTCGTGGTCCAGGTCGACGCCCTGGGCTCGGGCTGGCGGCTGATCAACGAGGGCGGCCAGGCCGACGTGCTGGTGCTGACGCCGCGGCAGGCCGAGCTCTACGCCATGATGCCGGTCAAGGCGGCACCCGACACCTCGAAGTTCCTGCTCTCGCCGATGCCGGGCCTGCTCGCCTCGGTGGCCGTGAGCGAGGGCCAGGAAGTGAAGGCCGGCGAAGCGCTGGCCGTGGTCGAGGCGATGAAGATGGAGAACGTGCTGCGCGCGGTACGCGACGGCACGGTGAAGGTGCTGCACGCCAAGGCAGGCGACAGCCTCCGGGTTGACCAGAAGATCATCGAGTTCGCCTGAGCCGATGGCGCTGCAGGCCCGCCTCGTCGTCACGGGCCGGGTGCAGGGCGTCGGCTACCGCGATTGGGCGCTGGCGACCGGCCGGCGGCTCGGCGTCAACGGCTGGGTGCGCAACCGCAGCGACGGCGCGGTCGAGGTGCTGGTGGTCGGCGAGGAGGCTGCGGTCGGCGCGATGATCGAGGCCTGCCGGCAGGGACCGTCGCTCGCACGGGTCGACGCCATCGATGTCGAGCCGGTCGATCTCGACGTCCTGCCCGAAGGCTTTACGCGGCTGCCGACGCTCTAGCGGCGCCGAACACTTCCTCGAACGTGTCCGCCAAAGCTGTGTCGAGGTCGGTCATGGTCACGGGGAGGCCAAGATCGACCAGCGACGTCACGCCGTGGTCGGCGATGCCGCAGGGAACGATTCCCGCATAGTGCGAAAGGTCGGGCTCGAGATTGATCGAGATGCCGTGGAAGGAGACCCAGTGGCGGATGCGCACGCCGATCGCCGCGATCTTGTCCTCGCGCGGGCTGCCGTCGGGCAGCGGCGGCTTGTCGGGCCGCACTACCCAGACGCCGACCCGGCCGGCCCGGCGCTCGCCCCGCACGTTGAAGCGGCCGAGCGTGCGGATGGTCCAGTCCTCGAGGTCGGCCACGTAGCGCCGCACGTCCTGGCGGCGCGCCCGGAGGTCGAGCATGGCGTAGGCCACACGCTGGCCGGGCCCGTGATAGGTGTACTGCCCGCCGCGCCCCGCGACATGCACGGGCAGGCGCGCGGGCTCCAGCAGGTCCTGCGGCCGGGCGCTGGTGCCGGCGGTGTAGAGGGGCGGATGCTCCAGCAGCCAGACGAGCTCGCCGGCATGGCCCGCCCTGATGTCGGCGACGCGCGCCTCCATGGCGGCGAGCGCCTCGTCGTAGGGGACGGCGCTGTCGGAAATGCGCCATTCGGGCCGGTTCATTGTGGCAAAATCGGTACTTCCGGTGCCTTGCGCAAGGCCGCCTTGCCACTAGGGGGTCGATTTGGTATCCCCGCGCCCATCGAACCGGCGCGGCCATGGCGGAATTGGTAGACGCGCTAGCTTGAGGTGCTAGTGCCGCGAGGCGTGGAAGTTCGAGTCTTCTTGGCCGCACCAACTCGCCGGTTCGAACGAAAAGGTAAATGAGATGCCGCCCCTCAGGGGCGGCCCTTTTTGTTGGGGATGAGGAGACGAGCTTTGGCGGATGAACTCAGCGAAAGCGCGCTCCGCTACCATCGCATCCCCCGGCCGGGAAAGATCGAGGTCGTCCCGACCAAGCCGCTGGCGACCCAGCGCGATCTCTCGCTCGCCTATTCGCCCGGCGTCGCCGCGGCCTGCAACGAGATCGTGCGCGATCCCGCAACCGCGGCCGAGCTGACGGCGCGCGCCAACCTGGTGGCCGTCGTCACCAACGGCACCGCCGTGCTGGGTCTCGGGGCCATCGGCCCGCTCGCCGCCAAGCCGGTGATGGAGGGCAAGGGCGTGCTCTTCAAAAAGTTCGCCGGCATCGACGTGTTCGACCTCGAGCTGGCCGAGCTCGACCAGGAGAAGCTGGTCGACATCGTGGCCGCCCTGGAGCCGACCTTCGGCGGAATCAACCTCGAGGACATCAAGGCGCCGGAGTGCTTCTACGTCGAGCAGAAGCTCCGCGAGCGCATGGCGATCCCGGTCTTTCACGACGATCAGCACGGCACGGCGATCATCGTGGGCGCGGCACTCCTCAACGCGCTGTCGCTGGTCGGCAAGGATATCGCCAAGGTGAAGCTCGTCGTGTCGGGCGCGGGGGCGGCGGCGCTCTCTTGCCTGGGCGTGCTCGAGAAGCTCGGCCTGCCGCGCGAGAACATGTGGGTCACCGACATCGCGGGCGTGGTCTGGAAGGGCCGCAACGAGCTGATGGACCCGTGGAAGGAGCGCTACGCGCGTGAGACGCCGGCCCGGACCCTCGACGAGGTGATCGGCGGCGCCGACGTGTTCCTCGGCCTCTCGGCCGCCGGCGTGCTGAAGCAGGCGATGGTGAAGAAGATGGCGGCCAAGCCGCTGATCTTCGCGCTCGCCAATCCCAATCCTGAGATCACGCCCGAGGACGTGGCGGCGGTCCGCTCCGACGCCATCATGGCGACGGGGCGCAGCGACTATCCCAACCAGGTCAATAACGTCCTCTGCTTCCCCTACATCTTCCGCGGTGCGCTCGATGTCGGCGCGACGACGGTCAACGATGAGATGAAGATCGCCTGCGTGCGGGCGCTGGCGGCGCTGGCGCGCAAGGAGCCGTCCGAAGTCGTGGCGCGCGCCTTCGGCGAGCAGGCCGGCGGCTTCGGCCCGGACCAGATCA
This sequence comes from Reyranella sp., assembly GCA_004296815.1. Taxonomy (GTDB): domain Bacteria; phylum Pseudomonadota; class Alphaproteobacteria; order Reyranellales; family Reyranellaceae; genus Reyranella. The sequence goes on from SCVT01000499.1 coordinate 3,996, forward strand.
TTCCCAAGCCGTTCGACCCGCGCCTGATCGTCGAGCTGGCGCCGGCTGTCGCCAAGGCTGCGATGGATAGCGGCGTCGCCACGCGTCCCATCGCCGACTTCGACGCCTATCGCGCCCAGCTCGGCCAGTTCGTGTTCAAGTCTGGCCTGATCATGCGGCCGGTCTTCGAGCAGGCGCGCAGCGGGCCCAAGCGCGTTATCTTCAGCGCCGGCGAGGACGATCGCGTGCTGCGCGCGGTTCAGATCATCCTCGACGAGGGCGTCGCGCGGCCGATCCTGATCGGCCGTCCGGACATCGTCCGCCGCCGCGCCGAGCGGCTCGGCCTGCGCTTCCGGCCCGGCACCGACGTCGAGCTGATCGACCCCTCCGACGACCCGCGCTACGACAAGTACTGGGGCGCCTATCACGAGCTGATGGAGCGGCGCGGCGTCACCGAGCCGACCGCGCGCAACCTGGTGCGCACCAGCCCGACCCTGATCGCCGCACTCGCGGTGAAGCTCGGCGATGCCGACGCCATGATCGCCGGCGCCTATGGCCGCTTCCGTACCCACTTCAACCATGTGCGCGACGTCATCGGGCTGCGCGAGGGCGTGAAGAACATGGCGGCGCTCAGCCTGCTCGTCATGCCCACGCGGTCCCTGTTCATCGCCGACACCTACGTCAATTACGATCCCGACCCCGAGACCCTGGCAGAGATCACGCTGTTGGCGGCCGACGAGGTGTTGCGCTTCGGCATCCAGCCCAAGGTCGCGCTGCTGTCGCATTCGAGCTTCGGCAGCTCCGACCATCCGTCGGCGCGCAAGATGGCCGCCGCCGTGAAGCTGCTCCACGAGCGCGCCCCTGCACTGCAGGTCGACGGCGAGATGCACGGCGACGCCGCTCTCGACACGGACATCCGGAACAACGTCTTCCCGAGGTCGCGCCTCAAGGAGCCCGCAAATCTCGTGGTCTGCCCGTCGCTCGATTCGGCCAACATCGCCTTCAACCTGCTGAAGAACGGCGCCGACGGCCTGCACATCGGCCCGATGCTGCTGGGCACCGACCTGCCGGCGCACGTGCTGACGCCCTCGGTGACGGCCCGCGGCATCCTCAACATGACGGCGCTCGCCGTCGTCGAAGCCCAGCGCCTCGCCGAGGCGCGGGGATGAGCGGCGAGGCGGAGCTTCTCGACGAGGTGACGCCGGAGCTGGTCCGGCGGGTCGAAGCCGCGCTTGCCGAAGAAACACCTGACGCCGTCCGGGCGCTGCTGGCCAACCTCAGCGCCACCGGCCAGGCCTCGATCCTCGAGCAGATCGGCGAGGCGGAGCGCGACAAGCTCGTCGGCATCCTGAAGGGCGATCTCGATCCCGAGGCGCTGACCGAGCTCGACGAGGAGGTCCTGGAGGACGTCCTCGATCAGCTCGACAGCAAAGAGATCGCCGCCGCCGCCCGCGAGCTCGAGGCCGACGACGCCGCGACCATCCTGGAGGACCTGCCGGAGGAAGAACGGCGCGAGGTGCTGGCCGAGCTGCCGGCCGCGGAGCGCGCCGAGATCGAGAGCGCGCTCGCCTACCCGGAAGACACGGCCGGCCGCATGATGCAGCGGTCGCTGGTCAAGGTCGCCGACAGCTGGACGGTCGGCCAGGTGATCGATCATTGCCGCGAGGCGACCGACCTGCCGGACGACGTCTACGACATCTTCGTGGTCGACCAGGCTGGCATGCTGCGCGGCTCGGTGCCGCTCGGCCGCATGCTGCGCACCAAGCGGCCGATCCCGATCGTCGACATCGTCGATCCCGACATCCCGTCGCTTCCGGCCACCGCCGATCAGGCCGAGGTCGCCCACGTGTTCCGCGACCAGAACCTCGTCTCCTGCCCGGTCGTGGACGGCGAGAACCGTCTGCTGGGCGTGATCATGGTCGACGACGTCGTCGACGTGATCGACGAGGAGGCCGAGGAAGACATGCTGAAGATGGGCGGCGTCGGCGCCGACGACATGCATGCGCCGCCCGTGCGCACCGTGTGGCAGCGCGCGCCGTGGCTGCTGGTCAATGTCGCCACGGCGATCGTGGCGGCCCTGGTGATCGCCCAGTTCGAGACCGCGATCGAGAAAATCGTCGTGCTCGCGGTGCTGATGCCGATCGTCGCCTCGATGGGCGGCAACGCCGGCATTCAGACGGTCACCGTCACGGTACGCGCGCTGGCGATGGGCGAACTGACGGCGGCCAATGCCTTCCGCTTCATCGCCAAAGAGGCCGTGGTCGGCAGCCTGAACGGGTTGATGTTCGCCAGCCTGCTTGCGATCGGCGTGATCCTTGTGTTCGGCGACTGGCGGCTGGGTGCTGTTATTGCTGCCGCGATGGTCTGCAACCTCTTCGCCGCCGCCCTTGCCGGCTCGCTGATCCCGCTCGGCTTGCAGAAGTTCGGAGTCGACCCGGCGGTGTCGTCGACCGTGTTCCTGACGATGGTCACCGACGTGATCGGCTTCCTGACCTTCCTCGGCCTGGCGACGATCTTCCTGCTCTAGCGAAGGCCGGTGGAGCCGCGCTATCGTCGGGCCGCGGAGGCGTTTCTATGTCGATGATCTTTCGCTTGGCAGGGGTGGTGGCGCTGCTGTTCGCGGCTGCAGTGGCGCAGGCACAGAACAAGGTGCCGTCCGACCGCGCGCTCGAGGCGTTGGTCAAGGTCTCGCTGCTCACCTTCAACGACGCCAACGTGACCGGCAACTACGCGGTCCTGCACGCCAAGCTTTCCAAGCCGTTCCGCGAGCAGTTTCCGCCCGAGCGCCTCAAGGAGGTCTTCAAGGACTTCAACGAGAAGAACATCGATTTCGACATCATCGCCGCGATGACGCCGACCTACGATCCCAAGCCGTCGGTGGACGGCGACGGCAAGCTGATCGTCAAGGGGACCTTTCCGACCGAACCGTCGCGGCTCGCCTTCGAGCTTGATTTCATTCCCTCGGACGCCGAATGGAAGCTGATCCGCATCAACGTGAAGCTGGGCAGTTCGCCCTGATTCTCTTCTCTCAAACAGGCAAGCAGGCACAATGATCCCCAACTCGATGCCGCCGTTCGATTTCGGCCTCGGCGAGACCGCCGACGCGCTGCGCGATCAGGTGCAGCGCTTTGCCGCCGCCGAGGTGGCGCCGATCGCCGCCGAACTCGACAAGACCGACCGCTTCCCGCGCGAGCTCTGGCCCAAGATGGGCGCGCTCGGCCTGCACGGCATCACCGTGGAGGAGGAGTATGGCGGCTCGGGCCTCGGCTACCTCGAGCATGTCGTGGCGGTCGAGGAGCTCAGTCGCGCCTCGGCGGCCGTCGGCCTGAGCTACGGCGCGCATTCCAACCTCTGCGTGAACCAGATCAGCCGCAACGGCAGCGACGAGCAGAAGCGCCGCTTCCTGCCGAAGCTGATCTCCGGCGAGCATGTCGGCAGCCTCGCCATGAGCGAGGCGGGCGCGGGCTCCGACGTCGTCTCCATGAAGCTGCGCGCCGACAAGAAGGGCGACCGCTACGTGCTGAACGGCACCAAGATGTGGATCACCAACAGCCCCGATGCGCAGGTCGTCGTGGTCTACGCCAAGACCGATCCCGCGGCCGGCCCGCGCGGCATCACCACTTTCATCGTCCCGACCGACACCAAGGGCTTCAAGGTCGCCCAGAAGCTCGACAAAATGGGCATGCGCGGCTCCTCGACCGGCGAGTTGGTGTTCGAGGATTGCGAGATCCCCGAGGAGAACGTGCTGGGCGCCGTCGGCAAGGGCGTCAACGTGCTGATGAGCGGCCTCGACTACGAGCGCTCCGTGCTGGCGGCCGGACCGCTCGGCATCATGCAGGCGGCAATGGACCTGGTGGTGCCCTACGTCCACGAACGCCAGCAGTTCGGCCAACCGATCGGGACCTTCCAGCTCGTGCAGGGCAAGCTCGCCGACATGTACACGACCATGAACGCCTGCAAGGCCTACGTGTACTCGGTCGCCAAGGCCTGCGACCGCGGACAGACCACGCGCAAGGACGCGGCCGGCGCCATTCTGTATGCCGCCGAGAAGGCCACCATGGTCGCCCTCGACGCCATCCAGCTCCTGGGCGGGAACGGCTACATCAACGACTATCCGGCCGGGCGCCTGCTGCGCGACGCCAAGCTCTACGAGATCGGCGCCGGCACCAGCGAGATCCGCCGCATGCTGATCGGCCGCGAGCTGTTCGCCGAGACCGCGTGACGAACGACGAGGTTTGACGGCGGGAGCGCTTTTTCGTACACGGCGTGTATGGAAAGGTCTTCATGCCCCGCTATCTGACCGAACAGGACATCGCGGACTTCCGCGCCGAGCTGTGCAAGGTCGCGACCGAGCGCTTCGCGCGTTTCGGCTACGAGGGCGTCACCATGCGTCAGCTCGCCGAGGCGCTGGGCTGCAGCCCCAAGACACCCTACCGCTACTTCAAGGACAAGGCCGATATCCTGGCGACGGTGCGGGCACAGGCGTTCGCCAAGTTCGCCGATGCTCTGGAGAAGGCCGCTGCCTCCGCGAAGGATCCGGCCGAGGGCGGGATGCGCGTCGGCGAGGCCTATATCAAGTTCGCCCTCGGAAATCCCCACGCCTATCGCATCATGTTCGAGCTCGACCAGCCGATCGACGACAGCCACGAGGAGCTGTCGCGCGAGGCCCGGCGTGCCCGGCAGTACATCACACGCCAGGCCGAGCAGATGAAGGAAGCCGGCGTGATCGAGGCCGATCCGGCGCTGTTCGGCTGGTCGATGTGGGCGACCATCCACGGTCTGGTGATGTTGCATCAGGCTGGCATGATGCAGGGAGGGCCGGATCTCGCGACCTTGAACTACTTTCATGGCGCGATGATGCTGAAGGGCGCTATCGCGACGAAGACGCCGAGGAAACGCAAATGACGGCCGGTGTCACCGCAGGTGAGCGCTTCAGGAGCTGGGCAGACATCCAGGCCAACGCCGCGCGCGCCGCCGGCGGTTTCGCCGCGCTCGGCCTCAAGGAGGACGACAGCATCGCCCTGATGCTGCGCAACGACTTCCCGACCTTCGAGGTCAACCAGGCGGCGAGCCAGCTCGGCGCCTATGCCGTGCCGATCAACTGGCATTTCACGCCGGAAGAGGCGGGCTACATCCTGAAGGACTGCGGCGCCAAGGTGCTGGTCGCTCATACCGACCTGCTGGCGCAGATCGCGAGCGGCGTGCCTGCGGGCGTGAAGGTCTTTGCCGTGCCGACGCCCGACGAGATCGCCGCGGCCTACAACGTGCCGGCCGAGAAGCGCATCGTGCCGGCCGGCATCGAGCACTGGGACGCCTTCGTGGCGGCCTCGGCGCCACGCACGGCGCCGCCCGCCGCCGCCCGTGGCAGCATGATCTACACATCGGGCACCACGGGGCGGCCAAAGGGCGTGCGTCGTCAGCCCGCCACGCCGGAGCAGATGATCGCCGCAGGCCAGGAGGCCGCGACCTTCTGGGGCCTGAAGCCTGATCCCGAGACCGTCGTGCTGATGAACGGGCCGATGTATCACTCCGCGCCCTCGGCCTACGGCAACGCGAGCGGCCGGCTCCAGCTTCACATGGTGCTGCAGCCGCGCTTCGAGGCCGAGGACATGTTGCGCCTGATCGACCGGCACAAGGTCAGCCACATGCACATCGTGCCCACGATGTTCGTGCGCCTGCTGCGCCTGCCGCAGGAAGTGAAGCAGCGCTACGACATCTCCTCGCTGCGCTTCGTCAGCCACGGCGCCGCACCTTGCGCGCCGGCGGTGAAGCGCCAGATGATCGAGTGGTGGGGGCCCGTCATCAACGAGTACTACGGCGCCACCGAGACCGGCGTCGTGGTGTGGCACGGCTCGGAAGAGGCGTTGCGCAAGCCCGGCACCGTGGGTCGCGTGGTGCCCGGCGGCATCCTGCGCGTCGTCGACGAGCAGGGACGCGACGCGAAGCAGGGCGAGGTCGGCGAGATCTACGTGCGCGGGCCGCACCTCTCGGAGTTCACCTACAACAACGACGAGGCCAAGCGCCGGGAGGTGGCGCTCGGCGATCTCGTGACCGTGGGCGACATCGGCTACCTGGACGCCGACGGCTTCCTCTTCCTGTGCGACCGCAAGCGCGACATGATCATCTCGGGCGGCGTGAACATCTATCCGGCCGAGATCGAGGGCGCGCTGATCCAGATGCCCGGCGTGCGCGATTGCGCGGTGTTCGGCATCCCCGACGAGGAGTTCGGCGAGCAGATCTGCGCCTATGTCGAGCCGCTGCCCGGCGCAGCTATCGATGCGATAGCCGTCAGGACCTTTCTGGGCGGCCAGCTCGCGCGCTACAAGGTGCCGAAGGTCGTGGAGTTCGCGGCCGCCCTGCCGCGCGAGGATTCCGGCAAGATCTTCAAGCGCAAGCTCCGCGCCCCATATTGGGAGAGGGCGGGTCGCAGCATCTGAGGCCCCCAACTGGAGAGCTCAATGGCCGAGGACGATGTCACCCTGTTCGGCAAGCTGAAGAGCAAGCTGATCGACAGCAAGCAGAAGTGGGCCGAGGACGGCCGCCTGCTGACGGGCAAGACCGCGGCCCATTCACAGCGCCTGCCGCCCGGTCAGCGCAAGGTCGACAACTGGCCGGTGCTTGATCTCGGCATCCAGCCCGAGATTCCCACGCATGCCTGGCGCCTGTTCGTCGACGGCGAGGTCGAGGCGCCGATCAATTGGAAGTGGGGCGAGTTCACCGACCTGCCCAAGACCACGCTCACGACCGACATCCACTGCGTCACTGCCTGGTCGCGCTACGACAACAAGTGGGAGGGCGTCAGCGCCCGCGATCTGCTGGCGCTGGTGAAGCCCACGGCCAAGGCGCAGCATGTCGTCTTACATTCCTACGACACCTATACGACCAACGTGCCGCTCGCCGATTTCTCTGCCGACGATGTGATGCTGGCCTGGAGCTGGAACGGCGAGCCGATCAGCCGCGAACATGGCGGGCCGCTGCGCGTGGTGATCCCCAAGCTCTACTTCTGGAAGAGCGCCAAATGGATCAAGCGCATCGAGTTCGTCGAGATCGACAAGCCGGGCTTCTGGGAAGTGCGCGGCTACCACAATTACGGCGACCCGTGGCTCGAGCAGCGCTACGACGATGAGGCCTCTGAAGGCCCTGAGGAGACCTGACATGACGGCACACGATTTCAACTTCACCACGATCGACGGCAAGCCGCTCGACCTCAAGAGCCTCGCTGGTAAGCCCGTACTGGTGGTGAACGTCGCTTCGTATTGCGGGTTCACGCCGCAATACACCGACCTGCAGAAGCTGCACGACACATACGGTCCGCGCGGCCTCGTGGTGCTGGGCGTGCCGTGCAACGACTTCGGGGCGCAGGAGCCGCGGACGGAACCGGAAGTCGCCAAGTTCTGCGAGTCGATGTACGGCGTCACCTTCCCGCTCACGTCCAAGCAGAGGGTGATCGGCCCCGACGCGCACGCGCTCTATCAATGGATCGCCGCGGAAGCGGGCGAGGGCGCGGCGCCCAAGTGGAACTTCCACAAGTATCTGATCGGCAAGGATGGCAGCCTGCTCGGCGCCTGGCCGAGCCGCGTGCGGCCGGGCTCCAGCGAGATCACCGGAGCGATCGAAGCCGCGCTCTAGGCGGCGAGCGCCTTCGTCACGCCCTCGAACACGTCGTGGAACATCTCGGTCGTCAGGCGGCCGGTATTCGTGTTGTAGCGCGAGCAGTGATAGCTGTCGGCGAGCATCAGCCCGGTCGGCAGCCTGTGCAGGCGTCCATGGATGAAGGGATAGGCGCTGGCGGGACGCACGGTGAGCGCGCGTAGGATCTGGTCGTGCGCGCCCTTGCCCAGCGCCACCAGCACGCGGAGCCTCGGCATGACGGCGATCTCGGCCTGGATGAACGGCCGGCAGGCCGTGAACTCGACCGGCAGCGGCTTGTTCTCGGGCGGCAGGCAGCGCACGGCGTTGGCGATGCGTGCATCGACCAGTTGCAACCCGTCGTTCGGATCCGCGCGATAGGTGCCCTGGGCGAAGCCGAACTTGAGCAGGGTCGAGTAGAGGAGGTCGCCGGCATAGTCGCCGGTGAAGGGCCGACCGGTGCGGTTGGCGCCCTTCATGCCGGGCGCGAGGCCCACGATCAGCAGGCGAGCGTCGAGGGCGCCGAACGAGCGGACCGGGGCGTTCTTCCAGTCGGGATACTTGGCCCGCAGCTCCTGCAGGAAAGCGACGAGCCTCGGGCAGCGCGGGCAGTCGAGCGGCGGCTCTTCGAATGCAGGCGCTGGCACTGACGCGCTGGGCCTAGGCCGAGCGCATCAGCGATTCGGACGGCGACGCGTCGTCGTACTCGGCGTCGCCCTCGCGATGGCCGTTGGCGGCCGCGGCGAGCGGCGGACGGGCGCTGCGCTCCGACGGGTTGCGCGCGATCAGCGGCGCCAGTTCCGACAGCTCGATGAAGTCGTCGGCCTGGCGGCGCAGCTCGTCGGCCACCATCGGCGGGGCCGACTTGATCGTGCTGACCACCGAGACGCGCAGGCCGCGGCGCTGCACGGCCTCGACCAGGCGGCGGAAGTCGCCGTCGCCGGAGAACAGGATCACATGGTCCAGATGCTCGGCCATCTCGAGCACGTCGATGGCCAGCTCGATGTCCATGTTGCCCTTGATCTTGCGGCGGCCCATGGCATCGGTGAATTCCTTGGTCGGCTTGGTGACCATGGTGTAGCCGTTATAGTCCAGCCAATCGATCAGGGGCCGGATCGGCGAGTATTCCTGATCCTCGACCAGGGCGGTGTAGTAGTAGGCGCGGACGAGACGACCCTTCTCGCGGAACACCTTCAGGAGGCGGCGATAGTCGATGTCGAAGCCGAGCGCGCGGGCGGCGGAGTAGAGGTTGGCGCCGTCGATGAAGAGCGCTACGCGCTCGTTCTCGTAGAAATTGCCTTTCATGGCGGTAATCCCTTTGAAAGAATATGCGCAGAGGGAGCGAAAAAATTTATGTAGCTGTTGGAGCTTTGTATCCCACACCCCTCCGACAGCGTCTTAAGTTTAGGTCATTAACCCATAGTTCACAAGGGGTTGGAGGTACTTGCTGGTGGACAACACTGGCCGACGGCCAATTTTCATAGGCGCCGGGGCAAATATGCCCCACCCGAACTATGCCTCGCCGCGCGAGACCCTGGAGGCTGCCCTCCTCGAGCTCGGCCGCAGGGGGGTGGATCTGCTGCGCCTGTCGCCCTGGTACCGCACCGAGCCCGTCCCGAAGGCCGACCAGCCCTGGTATTTCAACGTGGTAGCCGAGATCGACACGAAGCGGCCGGCCGACGAGGTCCTGCTGGCTCTCCATGCCATCGAGGACATATTTGGGCGCGTCCGGACGGTCCGCAATGCGCCGCGGCTGATCGACCTGGATTTACTCGATTTTCGTGGGGAAATAGCCCCGCCGCGGCCGGGAAAGGCCACCCTGCCGCATCCCCGTATGGCCGAGCGGGCCTTTGTCCTGCGGCCGTTGGCCGATCTCGCCCCGGATTGGCGCCATCCGGTCACCGGGACCCCCATCCGGGAGCTGCTGGCGGCGCTACCGCCGGAGCAGGTCGTCCACCCCGGCTGAGCTTGTCTTTTGGCCGGGGAGGGGTATAACCCGCCGCTCCCGCGAATTCAGAGGTCCCGCCCATGGCGCGCGTCACCGTCGAAGACTGCATCGTGCAGGTCCCCAACCGTTTCGAGCTTGTCATGTTCGCCGCCCAGCGCGCGCGCGACATCTCGGCCGGCGCCCAGATCACGCTGGACCGCGACCGCGACAAGAACCCGGTCGTGGCGTTGCGCGAGATCGCCGAGGTCAAGCTCGACCAGGGCGTGCTCAAGGACTCGCTGATCCAGGGCATGCAGAAGCACGCCGACATCGACAAGCCCGAGGAGGTCAACGAGATGGCCGAGCTCGAGCAGGAGCTGGCGGCGGCGCTGGCGCAGGGCGGTGCCGAGGCGGCGCAGCCCAAGGCGCTGCCGATGGCCGAGGAAGACGACGTCACCGAGTAAGTCGGGGCGCGACCCCTAGCAGGGCTCCGAGGCCTCACGGGCCTCACCCCTGCTATTCGTGCAAAGGTCGTGGAGCGAACGCAATCGTCCCCATATAATGGGCGATTGCCATGATTCGCCAGTTTGAACTCGTGGAGCGCGTACAGGCCTACGATCCGGATGCGGACGAGGACGTGCTGAACCGCGCCTACGTGTATGGCCTCAAGAAGCACGGCACCCAGCTCCGGGCTTCGGGTGATCCGTACTTTTCTCATCCCGTCGAGGTCGCGGGCATCCTGGCCGAGATGCGGCTCGACACCGCCTCGATCGTCACCGGTCTGCTGCACGACACGCTCGAGGACACCGACGCCACGCGCGACGAGATCGCGGGCCTGTTCGGCGAGAACGTGGCCCGTCTGGTCGACGGCGTGACCAAGCTCAGCAGGCTCGAGGTCCAGTCGGAGAGCACCAAGGAGGCCGAGAACCTGCGCAAGCTGGTGCTCGCCATGTCCTCGGACATCCGCGTGCTGCTGGTGAAGCTGGCCGACCGCCTGCACAACATGCGGACGCTGCACCACATCAAGGATCCGGCGCGGCGCAAGCGCATCGCGCGAGAGACCATGGACATCTACGCGCCGCTCGCTTCGCGCATCGGCATGGAGAGGGTCAAGCGCGAGCTCGAGGAGCTGGCCTTCAGCGAGCTCAACCCCGATGGCCGCGCCTC